>CAZPRL010000041.1:0-6399 GCA_964589385.1 uncultured Candidatus Saccharibacteria bacterium
GCGCTGGGGCTCTATGAGCAGTCAGTGCTGCAGGGAATGGTAGAGAAGTGGCTTATTAACGGCGTACTGAAGCGATATGGACTGATTGCGCAAAACGGGCCGGGGGCTATGCAGTGGACGAACGCCGGAAAACTTCTTCTTGGACTGGAACGCACGACAAAGCTCCCGTGCTCTACGGACGTTTTGCTGTAAAGTGGTATTGCTCGTGGATGTCCTTCAGATGGGTATCTGTCATATGGGTATAGATTTGGGTTGTGGTGATGGAAGAGTGTCCAAGCAGCTGCTGCACATGGCGGATGTCTGCCCCGTTGCTTAACAGGTCGGTTGCAAAGGAATGCCGAAGCGTATGGGGAGTGATATCTTTTGTGATTCCTGCGTTCACCGCGCGTTTTTTGATAATTCTCTGCATGCTTCGCGTGGAAAGGCGCAAGTCATCTTGTTCTCCTACGCCCTTTTTATGCCGGATGAAGAGCGCGGGGTCGACATCGGCGCGCTTTTCTTCGTAGGCGTCAATGGCCCTCCGAGCTCCTTCGGAAAGAAATACTACGCGAATTTTATTGCCTTTTCCTCGAACAGTAAGCTCATTAGCATGTTTTCGGATATCGTCGCGATTGAGTCGTGCGGCTTCGGAAATGCGAATGCCGGTTGAAAAAAGCGCAGAGATAAGTGCAAAATCGCGCAAATCTTCTGCCTCGCTGCCCTGAAAAGATGCGAGAAGCTGGTCGACTTCTTCGGGGTATAGTACATCGATATCTCGATCAGGCACCTTGGCGAGCTCTATCTTATCGGGGGACAGGCACTCAATATCGCGCTTGATGAGGTATTTGAGAAATTGTCGGATTGCAATAAGGTAGTAGTTCTGAGTAACCAGCGCAACGCCATGGCCCTTATCTCCCGCTTCATCATGAAGCCACCTGCGGAACAAGCGGACCGTATCGAGACTAATATCGGAAACTGCAGCAATGCTCTGCTGTTCGAAAAAGCGGATCAAGTAGTGGTCATAATTGCGTGCAGTCTTCATAGAGCGCCCTTGTCCAATTTCCAAGTTTTCCAGAAAGTCTGCTTTGAGGGCTTGGAGGTTATTTGTCATAGTATCAGTATATATCCTTTACTTTTTTTGAGATATATGTACGATATGGAAATATGAGCAAAGTAGAAGACAGGAAGCAGACAATTATCAAGAAGTACAAAATCCACACGGAAGACACCGGTTCTCCTGAAGTGCAGATTGCAATTTTTTCAGAAAAGATCGAAGAGTTGGCAAAGCATCTCAAGGATAATAAAAAGGACCATCATAGCCGAAGAGGGCTTTTGGGTATGGTGAATAAACGCCGCCGTCTTCTTGCATACTTGAAGCGCCAAGACGAAAAGCGCTACAAAGCCCTTTCCAAAAAATTAGGGTTAAAGCAAGTGTGAGCACGCCGGGACAGTTTCCCCAGCAACGCGTTGGGGTCTTTGTAGATATACAGAACATGTACTACTCTGCGCGCGCACTGTACGGCAGGAAAGTAAACTTCAAAAATGTACTTGAGCAAGCTGTTGCAAAAAGACAGCTTGTTCGAGCAATCGCATATGGCATTACTACCGAGGAAGCGCACGAGGGAGAATTTCATGATGCGCTTGCCGGACAAGGGTTTGAAGTAAAGACAAAGCCTCTGCAAACGTTTGTAGGCGGACAAAAGAAAGGGGACTGGGACGTTGGAATTGCTACGGACATTCTGCGTCTGGAACCGAAGGTGGATGTTGCCGTGCTGGTATGCGGAGATGGCGACTTTGTGCCGATGGTTGAATTTGCGAAGGAAAAAGGGTTGCGCGTAGAAGTGATTGGGTTCAGGGAAAGTACGTCCAAGAGCCTGATTGAGTCTGCTGATAGCTTTTTTGACCTTTCGGGGGACACGAAAAAGTTTCTTCTGCCAGATACGAAACGGACCTCTCGCAAAAAACCGAACATCATTTTTTAATACAAGACACCTATGGCACAAGAACATACATCACAAGTAGTTGCGAATATTGGAGGACAAGAGATGAAAATCAGCACCGGAGAGCTCGCAAAACAGGCCGGGGGATCGGTTCTTGTGCAATATGGAGAGACAATCGTGCTGGGTACCGCAACAATGGGCAAGCCAATGTCTCCGGACGCGGATTTTCTCCCGTTGCTCGTGGAATATGAAGAAAAGTTTTATGCAGCCGGAAAAATCAAGGGAAGCAGGTTTATGAAGCGCGAAGGGAAGCCTCATGATGATGCGATTTTAACTGCGCGGCTCATCGACAGATCTATTCGGCCGCTTTTCCCAAAAGGAATGATTAACGACGTACAGGTTGTTCTTACGGTGTTATCTTACGATACAGAGAATCATTCGGACATACCGGCAATGGTCGCAGCATTTGGAGCGCTTATGATAAGCGGCATTCCATGGCAGGGTCCGTTGGGAGCAGTTCGGGTTGGTCTTGTAGATGGAAAATTTGTCGTAAATCCAACGGTGGAAGAGCGGCTGCAAAGCACGCTTGATTTGATTCTTGCCGGCACTGCCGAAGACGTTACAATGCTTGAGGCGGGAGCTTTTGAAGTTCCTGAAAATAGTATGCTTGATGCCATTGAAGCAGGACAGCGAGGAATCGCCATCGTCGCTTCGCTCTTATCAGAGCTCAAAGTAAAGGCGGGCAAGGAGGAACGCGAGGCTATCTATGCACAGAAAAATGAAGAACATATTGCAAAAATTGAAACGCTGGTCGAATCTCTGTTAAGAGAGAAACTGTCCTTATCGAGCAACAAGGAAGATATCGGACAGGCGGAGCGGGATGCGGTTGCACATGTGCTCGCTAGTTTGACGGATGAAGAAAAAGAAGAAATTTCCGAGCATAAAGTTCGCCAGATTATTCATAACCTGCACGGAAAAGTTGTGCGCAAGCGCGCCCTTGAAGAATCCGCGCGAAGCGACGGCAGGGCGCTTGATCAGATTCGGGCGATCTCGGTGAAGGCCGGAGTGTTGCCTCGAACGCATGGCAGCGGATTGTTCCAGCGTGGCGATACGCAAGTGATGACGATTTTAACGCTTGGAGGTCCGGATGATGTGCTGATTATGGATACGATGCAGACGGACGAAAAGAAGCGATATATTCATTATTATAATTTTCCTGCATTTTCCGTAGGAGAGATACGCCCAAGCAGAGGACCGGGAAGACGAGAGATAGGGCACGGCGCATTGGCAGAGCGGGCACTCCTTGCAGTGCTTCCGGATAAAGAGGCTTGGCCATATACAATGATGTTGGTGTCGGAAGTGCTCGAAAGTCACGGGTCTTCTTCTATGGCATCCGTATGCGGATCTTCTCTCGCCCTGATGGACGCAGGCGTACCGATTAAAAAGCCGGTTGCCGGAATTGCCATGGGCTTGATGTCTGATGGTGCCGGAACGTTTAGGGTTTTAACCGACATTGCGGGAATGGAAGACGAAAAAGGAGATATGGACTTTAAGGTTGCCGGAACAAGAGACGGAATTACTGCATTGCAGATGGATATTAAAGTTACCGGATTAACGAGAGACATATTAACCCAAGCCCTCAATCAGGCTCGCGAGGCTCGTCTGCACATTCTGGAAAAGATGCAGGAAGTGCTGCCGACGCATCGCTCCGACCTTTCTCCATACGCTCCTCGCATCCATACGATGAAAGTGCCGATTGAAAAAATCGGAGACCTTATCGGACCGAAAGGAAAGCATATTAATGCGATTATTGAAGAAACAGGCGTTGATATCTCTATAGAGGATGACGGTCTGGTATCTATTACCTCAAATGATCCTATTGCCATGGAAAAAGCAAAGCAATGGGTTCACAACATGACGCGCGAGATTAAGGAAGGGGAGCGTTTCGATGCGAGGGTGGTAAAGATTATGGATTTTGGCGCATTTGCCGAATTGCTTCCGAATGTTGATGGGCTTATCCATATTTCGCAATTTCGAGATGAAAGAGTGAATAATATTAACGATGTTGTGAAAGTCGGAGATATATTGCCGGTGATTGTAATGGAAATTGATGCTACGGGCCGAATCAGCTTGTCCCACAAAGAAGCATTAGGTTCGGATTCTACAGGAGAGAGGCCAAGCCAGATTCCTCCAAAACCAATAACGCCATTTCGCGGCCCGACACCTCCACAGAAACGATAGCAATTGGTATACTATGTAGCATGCCGGAGGAGCTTGTTATTCGTACAATGAAAGATGACATGACAGACATGCACGCAAGTCCTGTCGTGCCCGATATTCCATTTCAGGGCATGCCGACAAAAAAGAAGGTTGCATCTATTAATATCGTGCGGCCGGAAAAGAAAAATCGAAATATTATAATCGGTGTAGCATATATTGCATTATTTTTTCTCTTGGCCGGAGGAGGAGTCTACGGGTATATCTGGTGGAGCAAAAATACTCCGCAGGCCTTGCCAGCAGAAACAGGGGCAGCGTTATACGAAATGATTCCAAAAGATGCCCTCGCAGTCATTGATTACTCGATTGAAAGTAGCGACGATCGCAGCGCCATTGCTGCTGTATGGGGACAGGAGGGGCAAGGCGCAAGCACGGGAAACCCGACTCCGCTCCTTGCTATCCCGGATATCACTCATATCTATTACATTCTTTTGCCTGATAATGCCAGGCCGTATCTTCTCGTAAGAAAGACGGAAGGTACAATGCAGTACATTACTACACAGAGCGACGAACAGGTGTTAGATCAAAAGGGATGGTATGTTCTGCATTCGGTTGATATGAGCCAGTATATCAGCGCTCTTGCAATCAGCACCCTTACGGATGCAAGCCCCCTTGTGCCTTCCGAGAGTGCGTCTGATTACCTGATCCAATATGCATTAAGCCCTGTGTTTGCGTCTCATGCATTTAACGTAATAGCTTCTCCAACGGTTGGGCCTTCTCGATTAGGCGGAATGGTTTTTCGGGTCACGTCCGTATCGCAAGATGGGACTCTGCGAGCTTCGGCGCATATTCCGAGCGATGCTCAAGGAGAAACGGTGTCAACCCAGACGCAGGAGCTCATGGCATTGGTGCCGGGAGATGTTACGTTCAGTTATGCAGGCCTGCGTTTTGGGGATGAATTGATGAAGTGGCAAGACGAGGGGGCAAAACTAGATAGCGCTATTATTGCACAGCCAAGCGTTCGGCAATTTCTTGATCAGTTGACTGCGCCGTATGCGATATTTGAGCGCCAGGGTGCGGACGGAGTTCGCGATATCGGCGTAGTGATTGCTCTGCCGGAAGAGCTGAAGAAGCAAATTCATACCGGCGACCCTAGCATTGAGCAGTCCTTGCCCGCCCTTATTCCGCTTATTCTTGGCAATACGCTGGGCATACAAATTGCATTCAATGATGGGGAATACAACGGCATAGCGTTGCGATATATGAATATTAACGGCCAAACACAGGCATTGGATTATATCGTAGGAGACAACTTCTTGCTGATATCGTCTTCTCGAGAAGGAATAGCCGCACTTATCGATACGGCTGTCGGGGAGAAGTCCGGTCTTAGCCAGAGCGAGGAATGGGGCGATATTACGCAAAAGGCGGCTGCAGTGCTTGAAGGAAGAAAATTCATGATAGGGAACATTAAGGATCCCGCATTGCGTGCCGTATTGCCGGGTGCTCTTGCGGCGAGTCAGATTCCTCTTGCAGTATCTTCCCATCAGATAAGCACAGGAACAGATATTCAGGCAGTGCTGTCTCTGGAATAATTGCATGCTATAGTGGGCAGTATGAAAAGCCCGAAGACCTTTTTATTTGTTGGAATAGGCGCTATTTGCCTTATAGCGCTCTTCTGCATTTTTCTTATGGGTTCTTTATGGTTTTTCATCGCGCTCCTTCCGGATGCGTCCGGGCAAGTCCGTCGAGTTGGATATTTGGAAAGTGTCTTATCAGCGGTACCGTCGGAGACGCAAGATATAATACGGGAAAGCATTAATGTGCCGGAGGAAGATCTGAAAGGTTTTTACAAAATCGCATACCAGGATGATGAGCGGGGATTGTCGCTCATCGGGATTCCCAAGATGGGCCGGCAAGCAACAATGCGTTCGAAGCTGCAAAGGGAATCTTGGAGTGTTCGGCGCTTGGGGCTGCTCCTCATTGCACATAAGCCGCATGGAAACAATATGCAGGAGATGCAGAAAAAAGGAATATGGTTTGCATTATGGGATGTAATAGGCAAAGTAGCGTTGCGGCAATTGCCAATGCGTCCTAGCATACTGTTTCAGATGATTCCGATTTCCGCATACGAACAGTCCGTGGCGCTCTATGTGGAAGATCAATTAGAAGGACTTCATGTAGTTGTTTCAATGCAGGAGACAGGATTTCTATCCGGAAAAAATGAAAGAATAAACCGGAAGGCGATAGACAACAATACTTCATT
>CAZPRL010000042.1:0-6384 GCA_964589385.1 uncultured Candidatus Saccharibacteria bacterium
ATCACGGACAAAGGCGGTACCATGCGCCTGGGCGGATGGGACTGCGTGCTTACGGGAGGATCGAAGGCGTATAAGGCCTATAAGGCAAGCAACATTCGTGAAAGGCACAGACACAGGTACGAGTTCAATAACGACTTTCGAGAACCGCTGGAAAAAGCCGGCATGGCAATCACGGGCACAACGCCGGACGGCAATCTGGTAGAAGTAGTGGAAATCCCCAAGCACAAGTGGTTTGTCGCTGTGCAATTCCATCCGGAATTTACTTCGCGTCCGCTCCACGGCCATCCATTGTTTAATGCGTTTATAAAAGCAGCAGGGAAGTGACGCGATATTACGCAGCGCTTTTGAGGCTGTTGATTTCTTCTTGTGTCAGCTTTCGGTAATCTCCCGGTTTGATGCTGCCGAGTTGAATATTTCCGATACGGATGCGCTTGAGTTCCAGAACGGTGAGGCCGACTTTGCCGCACATGCGGCGGATCTGCCGGTTGCGGCCTTCGCGAATGATTATATTGAAAGAATGCTTGCTAGTGGCATGGGCCTCTGCAGGAAGCGTGGGGCCGTCTTGCAGGGTGAGCCCTTCGGCAAACGGTGCGAGCTTTGCGTTGGAAACGTGTTCTTGTACCGTAACGGCATATTCTTTCTCCACCTCGTGCGTATCTCCTGTAATGGCCTTGGTGATTAAGCCGTCATTGGAAAGCAGAAGCAGTCCTTCGGAATCTTTATCCAGCCGACCGACAATATTGAGTTTTTTAAATTGGGGAAGTATATCAAATACGGCAGGGCCTGCCTGTGCGCCATCTTCATTAGTATCTTTACCAATAGAGCACACAACGCCCCTCGGCTTATAAATAGCCACGGTGGTTTTTGCATCCAACTGCTGCTTCGCTCGCGGAGATAGGATGACGATATCGGTGTCTTTGATAGGTACTCCGGGAATAGCCTTTTTCCCATTTACCGTAATGAGCCCTTCGCGCAAAAAAGCTTCCGCCTCTCGGCGGGAGCATATGCCCTGCTGGACCAGATATTTTTGTACGAACATTACCGTACGTGGACGAATACTGCAGGCTTCAAGGAACCGTCGTACCGGCTCACTTTCTTTTTAGAAAATGCCACCACCCCGTCTATTGCCGAGTAGAGCGTATCATCTTCGCCTCTGCGAACATTGTCGCCGGGACGATATTTCGTTCCGCGCTGGCGGATGATGATGTTTCCCGCTTTTGCCTTTTGGCCGCCGTAGATCTTCACTCCAAGCCGCTTTGATTCTGACTCTCGGCCCAGTTGTGTCGATCCGGCAGCTTTCTTATGTGCCATAGGGTAAGATAAAAATTAAACGCGTTCCCAGTACGTTATCTCGCGAGCAATGAAGGCGTCTGGCCGTGCATAAAGCAGGGGAGCGTCCGCATTTCCGCTTTGCAAGCGGGCGATCTCTTGAGGAACGAGCTGAATCTTACGATAGCCGAAGGAAGCCAGTTCGTCAAGGAATTCCCGGGGGAGGGGAGTGAATGCACTTCGACCATTTTCGGATACTTTTGGAGCCGGAAAAAGAATAAGAATTTTGGAAGATTCCGGAAGAACACTTTTCATGTTCATGAAAAATCTCTGATACAGCGGCATGACGGAATCGTAAAAATTGGAAGCCTCGGCAGGGGAGAGGGCACGACTTTGCGGAGCTCCCAGGAAAGGCTCGGTGACCAGTACGGTGCCAGGCGTAAGAGGAACTTCTTTCGGGATATTTGGAGAGGTTGCATCATGCGCAAATACGAGCGGCATCAAAGTTTTTTCAACCGGAAAATTCTGCGCGATATGCTCAAGATTTTCCATGCTCGCACGAACCATGCGTTCTGAAATGTCTGTGCCGAACGACTTGATGCCCATGAGGTACGCCTCCTGCAAAATTGTGCCCATGCCGCAGAACGGATCGTAAAGCGTGGGGGCGGAATCGGTGTCCGAAGGCATCGCAAGATTGATCATGATTTGCGCCAATTTCGGCGGGAGCATTCCGACCTTTGCATCGCGCGCAGGACGGCTGGTATCGCGCAGTTCATATGATGCGATATCTTGAATGGAGATTGTTTTTATAAGAAATATAGTACCGTTATCCTGCAGGAAAATAAGCTCGGCATTGGGCTCTTGTATGAGCTTATAAAAAAGAACTTGGCCGGCATTGAGAAGAGTATCCTTTGAGCCTCTCCGGGGCTCTATAAACGAGAGCTTTGCATTGCGTGCGCGGGCTGCTTTCTTCAGCTCTACCCCAACCTTTCCCATATTTTGCGACAATCCAAGAGATCCAATGCCTATCTGCCATTTGTCGGGAAGGGTGCCAAGCGCGTCAAGCATTTCTTCGCCGGAGGGCATGGAATTCCACGATGAAACATCCAAAGAAATACGCAGCGTACCGCCAAGAGATTTTATAAAATCCGGCGGAAGAGGTTTTTGCAGGGCGGCCCGAAGATACCGCTTATGGATACTTATAATTTTATATGGAATACTGCTGCGCTTCAGCACGGCCAAAAGTTCGCTTGCAGACAGGACGGAATTTGTCCCCAGGAAAAATGTGTAAATCGGTGTATTATCTGACATAGATGCAGTTTGCCAGTATACAACTCTTTTTCAAACAGTACGACAAAGCCCTCGGCGCAGGAGTTATCGCCGTGCTTATATTCCTCTTGGGCTGGCATGCGGGGCGTGTCATGTCACCGTATTATGCATCAACGCCAATAGTATTTGAAGATCGCGCCTGCAGCGCATGTCCATCGTCTTCCGGAAGCCTCCAGGATCTTCAGAATACTTCTTCAGGTAATCTGATACCTGTTGGTACACCAAACGCGCTTACAGGCTCGTATGTAGCGAGTAAGAATAGCAACCTGTTCCATCATCACACCTGTTCGAGTGCAAATACGATAAAAGTAGAAAATCAGATATGGTTTGCTACATACGAAGAAGCCGCTGCCAGCGGCAGATCTCCCAGTTCCTGCACCCAAAAATTGCCCCGGTAGGGCAGGGGAGAGGCCCTTCCCTAGGCCCTCTTGGGGAACAAGGGAGAGTATTGGAGATATAAGTGGGGAGTTGTTTCGGTATTTCCACAATATTTTGCATAATTTGCTCAATAAACAGGGAAATTGACATGATTACGGAATGTGTTCGTATATGTGGAAAAGTTCCATGGAACGTACATATTGTCGCAAAAGGTACATTTTCGGACGTTACATCCAAACGCCAGTCCCACTACACTCTCGCTCTGTTTGGGTCGTTTTAGGCTACCGTCTGCCTGTCTGCCATCTACCGTCTCGTCCGGTCCCCGATTCACTCCCCTCTATGAAAACAATTTCCGAACGTTTCCTGCTCTTTGTGTCTCTATCTATCGTTATATTCCGTTTTGTATGAATTGAATTCCGAAAAAAATTGCGGCAATAATGAAGCCAATGAGAAAAATGGTTTTTATGCTATGAAATACGAACTTTGCGGCAATAATGAGAAAAATACTGGCAATAATCATAAATAGCATCCGATGTGCGGGATCCATAACATATACTATCCCCTGCTGGATGCTATTTCCTATCGGGATTCCGAAAAAGTTCATAAAAAAGATAGCGAATAATATAATACAGCGCGAAAAACGGTCCCCAGAGTGGCAAGAGGCGTGTCGCCCATGTACTGAATATTTCATCGGGATCAGGCATATAGTGTGTTTATCGTGATGTTAGGTATTTCTGCGCATCAACGGCAACATTATTCTTGCGCACTTCAAAATGCAAATGAGGTCCGCTGGAAAGTCCCGCTCCCCGGCTGCCGGGAGCTCCTCCTGTATATCCGAGCGTGTCTCCTCGTTTAACGAACTTGCCTTCGGCAATTGCAAAACCGGATACATGGCCATATACGGTCGTAATATTGTCTCCATGCACCAAGAGGATATAGCTATATCCTCTTCCGCCGGAATCGTGCGTACGGCCAACGTAACCATCTGCAGGAGCTTTAATGGGGGTTCCTACGGAAGTTGGGATGTCGGTGCCGGTATGGGGACCAATCAAGTATTCATATGGATATCCTCCGCAGTGGAATGGACAGGATACGCCATATATCGGCTCAACGGGCCAATCAAGTATTCCTACGCTGCCAAGGCTGCTGATGCCCTGCGCTCCAATCTCTTCTCGAATTTTATTATCGAGTGCGGAGATTGCAGCTTGCGCGGATTTTGCATCACTTTGCAATTGCTCGAGCTGCGACTGATATTGCGCTTCTTCCGCATTGGTAAGGCGTAATACTTCTTGCTTGGAGTTATTTTGTATTTTCAGGGTAGTTTGCTGCTGCTGCTGTCTTGTCTTGAGCGAATCAAGCGTCTGCTTGAAGTCGTCCAGTTCTTGTTTTTTCTCCAGTAACTCCTGCTTTTCTTGCTGGATTGCAACAATCGTCTGGTGCGTGCGGTCTTGGAGCTCTGATGCGGCATTGGATTCCGTAATTGCGTCAGAAAGCGACGTATATTTCAAAAATATTGCAATGGTGGATTGAGTCTCTATTTCTTGCAATTGGCGGATATATTGGCCAAGCAGCGACTTGCTCGCATCAATAGAGTCTTCTTTTTTCGCAATATCGTATTCCACGCTCTCTACTTCCGCATCGGTTTTATCAATCTGCGCCTGTGTCCGTTGCAAAGAAAGCGAGAGCGCTTCTATATTGTTATTAATAAGCTCAATTTGCCCTGCAAGCGTTTGGGCGGTCTGGCGTTTTTCCTGCACTTTTTGCTGAAATTGTTTTACTTTCTCATCGATGTCTTCCAATGCTTGTTTTTTCTCGGCAAGCTGGGTTTCAAGTTCATCTACGGTTGCCGCACGCAGGGGCAATGGCCCGTCGGCCAGAAAAGCAAAAGAAAGCCCTCCTATGAGGATTATTGCGAAAAACACCCTTCCATTTCCCACCATGGCGTTTAGATGAAAGATAACCCAACCATGCCGACCCCGATGACGATGACAAGGATGATATATATAATGCGGACGAATTTTTTCTGCCGTTTATGCATGTGCCTTACAGTATATCACGAGCTGTGGCAAGGCGTCGCATTGTTTCCTTTTTTCCGATTACAGAGGCAATTTCAAACGGTCCCGGAGAATGTTCGCGGCCGGAAAGCGCAACTCGCATGGGCCAGAGCATATCCCCCCTCCCCTTTCCGGAGGCATCTACCCAATCCATGACGGTTTGCTTGAGATGGTCTAAAGTAAAACCTTCATCGGAAAAAGGTTCAAGAAATTCAATGATATCTGATAGTGTCTTTTTTGTGTCTTCTCTCGTGCTTTTCTTCCATATAAGAATATTTGCATCGTAGGATCCTTCCCAGTCATGTTGGTGCCAGTTAAGTGCTGTATGAAGCGGTATTCCATCAACATCATACGATGAAAATCTGCCAAGTTCTACCTGAAGCGCTCCTAGTAGGCGGTCTGTATCCGGTACTGCAATGTGTTCCTTTTTGTAATGTGCCATCGCCCATGTAAGCAGCTCTTCATCGGAAAGTTTGGATAAATAATCTTTATTGATTGCAGATAATTTTTGCAGAGAAAATATCGCTCCGCCCTTTTGGACTCGCCCAAGAGAGAATGCGTTGATGAGTTCCTCGTGCGTATACAGCTCTCGATCATCTCCGTTATTCCACCCAAGCAGCGCCAAGTAGTTGAGCATGGCCTGTGGAAGAATTCCCATATCGCGGTATGCAAGCAGGCTTGTTTCTCCGCTGCGCTTAGAGAGCTTCTTTCTGTCGGCATCGAGCAGCAATGGCAGATGGGCATATACGGGCTGGCCATATCCCAGCGCTCGCTGAAGCAAGATATGCTTGATGGTATTGTGCAGGTGGTCTTCTCCTCGAATGACATGCGTGATATTCATGTCGTGGTCATCGACAACAACGGCCAAATGGTAGAGCGCATCGTTCACGGACCTCGCAATCACGAAGTCTCCTTCAAAGCTGTCGGTATGCACGGAGATATCCCCGCGTATTTCATCATGGAAAGTCACAACTTCCCTTTGGACGCGCAATACAACAGCTTCCCCGTCTTTGTAGGCAGCGTCGCTTGCAAGCAAAGCTTCAAGTGCATTTGTGTAACTCTCCGTCCTTTCCGATTGCTTAAACGGCCCCTCATCCCATGTGACCCCAAGCCAAGAAAGCCCTTCTTGGATATTGTCTTCAAATTCTTTCTTGGAGCGTTCTTTGTCGGTATCTTCGAATCGCAGCACTATCTTGCCCCCTGCTTTTCGGGCAAAGAGTTCATTGAACAAAGCAGTACGAGCAGTTCCTACATGCAAATTGCCTGTAGGACTGGGAGGTATTCGAACGCGAACAGGGTTATCCATACAATTGATTATAGAGATCTTCTTTCTTTTTCGGGTCTAATTGCGCTT
>CAZPRL010000043.1:0-6382 GCA_964589385.1 uncultured Candidatus Saccharibacteria bacterium
ATTGACCGGAATATCATTCTTCAAAGCATCCGGGCAAATCGTAGCTCCGCTTGAAATGTCCCAAAATGCACCTACTCCAGGAGAAACGCTTTTTGCGCTCTATCGGCAGAAAGAGACTGCGTATGTTGCAACTCGGCACGCGGAACTTTCCAGCATTACTCTTCCATCTTCCGCTCATTCTATCGGCCTGCAAAAAATAGGCCAGCTCATGATTTCGCCCGATACTCCTGTCGGAACTGCGCTTCTTGATGATTCCGGCAAGCTTGCAGGCGCGCTCATTGATCCGGTACAAGGCACTGCAATGTTCATATCGGATATTCGCGGCGCCCTGGAACGGCTTTCCCAAAACGCCCTTGATCGGGATCCGTTTGCCGCGCTCGGATTCACCGCCGTATGGCAAGGAGAGGCTGATGATACTCCCGTTATCCGCATCGTCAGCAAGATAGATACCGTACTCAAAGACAGCATAGCGGGAAGAGCGGGGCTGCGCCCGGGAGACATCCTGACCGCAGTAGGCAGCAATGCGGTAAGCTGGGACACTCCGCTTGCATCGCTTCTGGGCAATAATCCGCAGGCGCTCACCATCGTGCGCCAAGGAGAACAGCGCACATTGCCGCTTGCTCCGTAAAGATTCTATGAGCGTATTTCGGCCAAATCTTATCTTGAGCGTCACCGTTATCGTCGCAATTTTGATTTTACTTTCTCTTGCGCAAGAAATGAACCGAAGATGGCAAGTACAGCAAGAAATTGCGAAACTGGAAAACGAAATCAACTCTATGGAGAAGCGCGTGGTGGAGCTTGAGCAGTTGAATGAATATTTTTCTACGCCGGATTATAAAGAGCGGCTTGCCCGAGAGCAGCTGAATTTCCGTGCACCGGAAGAAAAAGTAGTCCTTCTTTCCGAGCAAGACGCGAAGCAAGTGGAAGCGAAATCTGCCGCAAAGAAGCAAGAAGAGAAGCCGAAGTCGCTTCCGCTTGAGTGGTGGTACCTGTTTTTTGTCGATAGGCCGACGTCATGAAACTTTTTCATTACTCGCTCATTATTATTCCGATTTTTTTGGCGCTTTTTTGGTGGGGAGAGTCGTTCTCATTTCCCATCCTCTGCAACACGCGCGGATGCGTAACACATAGGCAGCTTGTCCAAGAGCGCGTGTACGCAAAATCGTTTGCGCAAGAAACGGACTCTTCTGAACCTGCAGAAGAAGCGGTGCTCACGACCCTCTGGAGAAGGCATCTTATCTCGAGTAATAAAGCAAACATCGCCATTTCCGCCAAAGACGCCGTTGCATATAGGCAGTCCATTCTTCATTTTACCGACGAGGAGAAGCTTCGGGATCTTGGTTTTTCTTCATTTGCAGAATATGACGAGAAGGTGACTATCCCGTTTCTTATGCAAGCGGCATATATGGAAGATAACAACATCGAAGAAACAAAAGATGCCTACAAAGAACTTTCAAAAAAAATGCTGATCGTATCATTTCTTCCTAAGTACACCTGGGATAAAGATACCGCGCAGATAGTGGGAAGGTAGACAATAGGGGAGCAGACAAGATAAAATCGACAGTATTGCGGGATTAATACAATGGCAGTATACGACCTTCCCAAGGTTGAGACACGGGTTCGATTCCCGTATCCCGCTCCACGTCCACTCTTGACGTTTTGGCACCAATGCGCTTTTCTTACTCTATATCGGAATGTAATCCGGTATAAGAAAAGCACATTTTATAATCAAGGAAAGGGTAGGCAATGATTGCAATGAAGAACAAACCTGCGAAACGCGAACTATTGCTCGGCGCTTCAACGGGGTGGCTGTACTCAAATGGGATTTCTTCCATCTTTCGGCACAGCACACTCTTGCGAACGGCAAGGGCAAATGCGGTTGAAATCGGACTTTCATCATGGGATAAAGATGCAATTCACAGCCTGCTGCAACGTGGAGAAGAAACGTTTTCGCCGAACTGGTTCCAGTACCTATCGGTACATCTTCCCGGCATTAATACCCCGAATGGACTTCTCGATCATATTGAAGACGCCCGGGCAATCGTGCGTGGGTGCAATGCGCAAACCGCCGTCATCCACCCCATTCTAGCAAACGGCAAGTACCCGGTTACCGCTATTCACGCGTTTATGAAGAAAGGCGTCCCGATTGCAATCGAGAACATGGACGCCACAAAAGATAGCGGACACGACCTGACCGACCTCGATATCATCATCCAAGAAACCGGCTGCAAGTTCGTTCTGGACGTTCAGCATGCATACGAACACGATCCGACCGGCAAGAAGAGGTATCTCTCCAGCCTGTTCTATGCCATGCAAGACTCCCTCGTGCATTTGCATGTGAGCGGACAAACGGCAACCAGCAATCATGCAAGAGTCTGCGTGGCGGATAACCGAAGTGAGATACTTGAATCCGTCCGATGGATTCTCGAACGCAAGAACGTACCGATCATCTTGGAAGGAGAATACGGAAGCGCGGATGAGCTCCGGGAAGAAATTCAATTTTTCCGGCGAGAACTCACACCAATAAAAGTCTGAACATTGTAATCTAATCTGAAACCTCACGGCGGCCCCTCAAAAGGCCGCCTATTTTTGAGACTCGCTCTGCAGGACGGGAGTTGGCGGAGTTGCAGCTGCAGGCGGAGGTATCTGTGTTCCTTCTTTCACAAGTTTGAAATGCAGCGAGAGCGCCTTTGACGAAGCGCCGGTAATGGAGATATTTTCCTCGAGGGAAGTTTTGTATCCCGGCTTTGATACTGATGCAGTATATGACCCTCTCGGCACAAGAATGAAGAATCTTCCGTTTACGTTCGTTACGCGAGTCTGCATAATGCGGTTTGTCTTGGTGTCATAGAGTCGCAATATCGCAAGGTCGAGCGGACCTCCCGTTTCGCGGTCTGCAACGTCGCCAAGCCCTTTTTGATGAGTAAGCATAATATAGAGCTTGAGAGCAAACATAAGCAGATACAAGGCTTCGAAAATCGTATTAATCGTTCCGGGAATCGCAAGGAAGAAATAGGTATTAATTCCCGCGCCTATGAACAAAAAGGTGAAGCCGACACTGTCAACAAACGCCAAAATACGCTCAAAGTACCGGCGCGCAATGAGCCGAGAAAGCGGTACTTTTTCTTCCCGATCCATCGGCACAACAAGATGCGGAACTTTGTTCGGATCCTTTTCGTCTGTTTCAAATTCTTCTCCGAGATACAGCCTCTCTCCTTTTTGCAGTACGGTGGGCGGCTTCTTGCGCGCAGGGAATATAAAGCCTGCATTGCTTGCGACGACATAATAGCTTCCGGCAGGAAGAAGAAATCCGAACTGGCCGTCTTTTCCTGTTATCTGCGTTTCTTTCAACTGGTTAAATTTTGCATCAAACACCTGTACGACCGCATGCGCAATCGGCTTGCCAAGGTCGCTGTCTACTACGATACCCCAGCGGTTCTTTCTCCGATGCACAGAGAAAAATGCGCCAAAGTACTGCAAGCTATGCGCAAGCTGGGGAAAGATATTCAATATGAGCCCCGGCAATGCCGTAGCGATGCCAAGTCCTACGAGCGTAGTGGCAAGGTTCATCGTCGTGAAAATTTCATTTACTCCGATATGCTCGGTAGTATCAGGAATGGTCCACTGGGGAGTTTTAGCAATTTCTACAAAGTCATACCCTCCCGGCCCAAAGCATTGCAAGGTAAACGCAACCGCTACTACGTCCGCGCTTTTCATGTGAATATAGCCGTCATAAAACGTGCTCGTACCCGCATTGGTAACTTCAAGGAAAGCATCTATTACCGGCACATGCTCAACGCTTCCATCTTCGCTCTTCACCACTTGATACATATCCGTAATCCGCGGATTATCAAGAATCCGCTCGTAATCATCTGCGTCTAAGAGAATTCGAAAAGGAACGATACCGTTTCGAATTGCTTCTTTTTTATCATAATACAATTCAATCTTTGTAGATTCATTGCAATGGGCGGATGTTCCGAGCGTTCCGGGAAATGCAGTTATCGGAACATCCACTTGCGCATGCGCAGCAGATCCGCATAGCGCCAAGAAAGATAGCGCCAAAAAGGCAAAGGCTCTGCTTCGAAACAACATGCTCCTATTATGCCACATGTTACGGGAAAATATCGGCAGTTGTGGAAAAAAATCCTTGCGTAAATAGCTCTTTCTTTGCATCATGGAGAATACCTTTATGCATAACAAATATCCGCTATTTCCCAGCATTCTCGCCGGCGCAGTTTCCGGGGCAATCGTAGCTGTTCTTATATTGAACAATTCAGATGCATTTACCCCTGCGCAAAACAGGCAAGAATCTTCCGAAACAGGATATTCGAGCGAATCTGTCAGCGAATATGAAAAGACTATCATACATACTGTACAAGAAGCGCAAACAGCCGTCGTCTCTATCGTCATATCGCAAGACGTGCCGATATTTGAGCAGACGCTTCCAAGAAACTTTAATCCATTGCAAGACTTCTTCGGCACAAATGGATTTCCTTCTATACAACAAAAGGGTACCGAACGGCGAGAAATCGGCGGCGGTTCAGGCTTCTTGGTTTCTGCAGACGGAATGATCATAACAAACCGGCACGTGGTCGATCAGGAAGAAGCGGAATATACCGTATTCCTCAATGACGGATCCAAGCACGAAGCAAAAGTTATTGCGCGAGATCCTGCAAATGATATTGCGGTATTAAAAATCGATACAAACAACGCCCAATTCTTATCGTTCGCAGACTCCAGCAAGCTGGAGGTTGGACAGACCGTCATCGCAATCGGCAACTCGCTGGGAGAATTCCGCAACACGGTTTCAACGGGAATCGTATCGGGGCTTTCGCGCTCTATAACGGCAGGAGACAATACGGGAAAATCAGAACAGCTCAATGAAGTAATCCAGACAGATGCGGCAATTAATCCCGGAAATTCCGGTGGTCCGCTTTTAAATCTGAATGGCCAGGTTATCGGCGTAAATGTCGCAATCGTGCAAGGCTCGCAGAATGTCGGATTTGCGCTTCCTGCAAATACGGTAAAAGATGTGGTCGATTCGATACAGAAAACAGGAAAAATCAGCCGCGCATATCTGGGAATTCGCTATGCGGATATCACTCCCGCCATCAAAGAGGCGAATGATCTTTCGGTTGACTACGGCGCGCTCGTATTGCGAGGAGATACGCCGGCAGACTTGGCGGTTATTCCCGGATCGCCTGCGAATAAGGCGGGAATTGTGGAAGGAGATATTATTCTGGAAATCGACGGGAAAAAGCTGGATGGAAGTACTTCGCTTTCTTCTTTGGTCGCGAATAAGAAGCCGGGAGATACGATAACTTTGAAAGTCTTAAGCAAAGGCGAGGAGAAGACGGTGACGGTGAAGCTGGAAGAACTTAAGAACTAATGAATTCTTTTCGGGAGCGGGTGCTGAACGTGGTAAAAGCTATTCCGCGGGGCGAAACCATGAGCTACGGCGAAGTTGCTGCGCTTGCGGGCAGTCCGGGAGCGTATCGGGCTGTGGGCTCCATCATGAAATACAACTATGATCCGACCGTCCCATGTCATCGGGTTATAAAAGCAGACGGCAGTCTCGGGGAATACAATAGGGGAGAGGAACGTAAAAAAGAGCTATTAAGGCAAGAAAACGCTCTTTAGGTTGCCTACCAGATAATAAAACGCTATTATCGCAATACGCCTCCTTAGCTCAGTGGCAGAGCAGTGCATTCGTAACGCACAGACGCAAGTTCGATTCTCGCAGGGGGCTCCAATCCTGTTACTATATACGTATGAACTCCGAAGATATTGAGAAATCTCTTGATGATGTAAGCAGGCGGCTCACGGAAGTGGCCGACCATCTTTGACGCTGCGGCAAAAAAGAAGCGCATTGCCGAAATCAACGCTCTTCAGCAAGATCCGAATTTTTGGAATGACCGGGAACAGGCGGCAACTATCGCACAAGAGCTTTCTCGTCTCGAAAAAGAAGTTGCATTCGTAAACGAGACGACGGCGAAGATTGCCGACCTGCGCGAGCTGCATGAACTTGCAAAAAGCGAAGAAGACGAAAAGACAATTACGGATATTACAAGCGAAATCTCCGCGCTTGAAAGCTCGCTTGCCGATAAAGAACGAGTCTTGCGGTTCACCGGGCCGCATGATAGCTTCAATGCGATTATCACGATTCAATCAGGCGCAGGCGGTACGGACGCGCAGGACTGGGCGGCCATGCTCGAGCGCATGTATTTGCGATATGCAGAGCGGAAAGGGTGGAAGACAAATCTTATCGATAGAATGCCTGCGGAGGAAGCAGGAATAAAACACGCGACGTTTTCGATTGCAGGAGACTACGCATACGGCATACTTAAAAATGAACATGGCATTCATCGGCTTGTGCGCTTAT
>CAZPRL010000044.1:0-6068 GCA_964589385.1 uncultured Candidatus Saccharibacteria bacterium
CATATCACGAACTCGATCCGACCGGACCGCTCGCAATCTTCTTTCTTATTTCCTTTGGCCTTGCACTTACCGATGCCGGATACGGAATCATCTTAATGATCGGGAGTTTTTTGGCAGAGCGCTTCCTGCGCCTGAAACGGGATTCCCAAAAAATGGTTCGGCTTATGTTTTACGGAGGCGCAGCAACGCTCGTACTTGGCGCCCTCACGGGCGGATGGTTTGGAATCGTACTGGAGACGCTTCCGGATAGCGCACTGAAGAGCGTCCTTCTTTCCCTAAAGCTATTAGACCCTCTCGCTCAGCCGATATTGTTTCTTGGCATTATTTTTGCATTCGGCGTTGTCCAGCTTCTTTATGCATTTATCGTACGCGGTCTCTACCACTGGAAACGAAATGAAAAATCCATTGCTATTATGGATGATTTTTCTTGGGCATTCCTCGTTGTTTCCATCATGACTTCCATTGCATCTTCACAAGGATATCTGCTTTCCGAATACGCTCCGATATTCAAATGGATTATGTATGCAGCATTGCTGTTCATGGTCGCAACGCAAGGAAGATCCATGTCGAACATCTTCCTGAAAGCGGGAAGTGGCGTGATGAGCTTGTATGGATTAATTGCGTTTGTAAGTGATATGTTAAGTTACTCACGCTTGCTGGCACTGGGCCTGGCAACGGGGATCATTGGCCTTGTGGTCAACTTGATTGCATCTATGGTGTACTCAAGCATCCCTGTTGCGGGAGTAGTGCTGGCAGGCGTGGTGCTGCTGGTTGGACATGTGTTCAACCTCGGAATCAATGCGCTTGGAGCGTTTATCCACTCCGGCCGCCTCCAATTCGTGGAATTTTTCCCGAAGTTTATGGAAGGTGGAGGAGTAGCGTTCCGGCCATTCGGAAGAGTCGGCAAATATGTCGACAATCCGAAAGATTTCACGAAAGTTGTATGAGTTTATTTTATTAATTATTAATTATTTATCACACTATGATTGAATACGGTTTAATGATTGCAATCGCAAGCGCCGCAATGGCAGCAGTGGTTGCCGGAATTGGGTCAATTCTGGGCGTTCGTACTGTCGGACAGGCAAGCGCAGGCCTCGTCTCTGAAAATCCGGATATCTTCGGAAAAGTCCTTATCTTAACAGCGCTTCCGGGCTCCCAGGGAATTTACGGATTCTTGGCTGCGGTTATTATCGCAAACAAGCTGGGAATTCTTGCGGGAGCACCTATTGATGTCTCAGTAGGTATGGGACTCCAAGTATTTATGGCAGCACTTCCTGTCGCCATTGGAGGACTTCTCTCTGCAATCTACCAGGGTCGCCTTGCAGCAGCGGGTGTTACAATCATCGCAAAGAAGCCGGATGCGGCAGGAAAGGGAGTTATCTTGGCGGCAATTGTTGAAACATACGCCGTTCTCGGACTTCTCATTACGATCCTGCTCGTAAACGGACTGGCAATCGGATAATTACAATGTCTTTTCCAGCTCTACAAGAGAAGATTTTGGACGAAGCTACCGCAAAAGCTTCTGCTATTGCCGAGCGCGGATCGCTTGAGCTTGCGCAAGAGCAAGAGCGCGCAATGCGAAATCTGCGCGAGATGGAAGAGCGCGTTGTTGCCCATGCAGAGCAGCAGGCGCAGCATGCTACCCGCATCATCCACCAAAAGGCGGAACTCTCCGGCCGCGCAAGCGTGCTTGTCGCAAAGCAAGAGGAAATCACGGCCGCAAAGGGGGCATTTCTCGCTATGCTCCAGGAATTTCCGGAGGCAGAAAAGAAAAAGCTTCTTGCGTCCTTAAAAAATCTTCTTCCAGAGACAGAAGGTAAGACGGAAGATCATGAAGACGGCGGATTTGTATTTCGGGGAAAGGGAATTGAAGTAAATCTTACGTTCCCTCAGCTTGCAGACAGGCTATTTTGGAAATATCGCGCAGACATATCTCGCGTATTATTCGGATAACTTTCTATGCCTAAGACAGAAGCGCCATTTGTTATTGCCATCATCCGCGAAAAAGAGAATTATCTTTTAAGCAATGATGACTTGACCCGCATCCTTCATGCAGACACGCTCCATGATGCGCGGGAGGCGCTTATGTCGACTCCATACGCTGTATATTTGAGCGACACACCTTCCATCCAACGGGCTATGTCAAAAGCAATGGAAGCGGAGTTTGCGTGGCTTTTTGATCTCATAGATCAGCCGCGCGTACTTGCGTTTCTCTCCGCCAGGTACGACTTGCTCCATCTCGCCCAGGCAATTCTTGCACTTGCATCCGGATCAGGAAGCAGCCAGACAAGTGAAAAAATCGGAACTCTCTCTCATGAGACTATTCATGCCATGGTTTTTACAGACTCCTTTGTTCCTGAAAAAGAAGATCGATTTTTCTTCACTGTTGCAACAGAGCAAAAAGAGGCCATCAAAAATGGAGCGTGGAATACAACCATGCTTTTTTCTGCCATGGAGCATGCGCTGGAAGAGAGGCTTGCAACTGCTGCGTACACGCCATTCATGAAGCGCATTGCCGACCTCACCAAAGAAAAGCATGCGGCAGACCGCGAATTTCGCACGCAAGATATGATGGTGCAAGACGCAGCGCAGTACGAACGGCAGTGGGATACAACGTTGCTTCTTCTTGCGCGAGAACAGAAGCATGAAGTTATCGGATATGATGCAGTCATTGCGTACTGGATTATCAAAGAAATGGAAGTAAAAACCATTACCATGGTATTTGCCGGACTTGCAGGAGGCTTTTCCAAAGAGCGAATTGCTTCGCTTACCAGGACGTTCTCATAACTATGACACCGCACACATCACAAATCGCATACATCGGGCCGATCGGAGCCGGACTTGGGTTCTCTCTTTCCGGAATCCATGTAGAAGAGACGGACGATGCCGCGCACGTGCTTTCTCTAGTACGAGAATGGAAAACAACCGGGGCATACACCATTATCTTTCTGGATGAAGCGCTTGCTGCTGAAAATCTCGAGGCAATCCGCGCGCTCAACGAAGAGGCGCTTCCCGCCATCATGCTACTGCCCAATCCCTCCCGCCCCACCAATACCGCAGCAAAGAACCTCCAGCAACTGATGATTCGCGCAATCGGTTCAGATATATTTTCAACATAATCTCATTCACTTCTATGAAAACAACATCCATTACAGGGAAAATCGAAAAAGTCTCCGGACCGCTTGTGATTGCAAATCGCATGAAAGGAGCAAATATCCAGGACGTCGTTCGCGTGGGCGATGCGAAGCTGATCGGAGAAATTATCGAGCTTCATGACGACAGAGCGTCTATCCAGGTATACGAAGAAACTTCCGGCTTAAAGCCGAATGAAGAAGTTGCTTCAACAGGCAAGCCGCTTTCGCTTATGCTCGGGCCCGGAATGCTTGGGGCTATCTATGACGGCATCCAGCGTCCGCTCGATGTCATCAAAGCCCAGCACGGCGCGTTTATCGCGCGAGGCGCAGAGGCCCCCGCGCTCGACGAAGAAAAGAAATGGGATTTTACGCCAAGTATGCAATCAGGAGCATCTGTCTCTGGAGGAGATATCGTAGGGTCCGTACAAGAAGGCGCAATCGAACATAAGGTGATGGTTCCGCCAAACGTATCAGGAACGCTGACTTCTCTTGCGAAAGGATCATTCACCGTGCAAGAAACAATCGGAGAGATAACAAAATCAGATGGGGCAATCTACGCGCTTGCACTTGCGCATGCATGGCCGATTAGAACTCCTCGGCCGGTTATAAAAAAACTCATTCCGACTATTCCGCTTATCACAGGACAGCGGGTTATCGACACGTTCTTTCCGATTGCAAAGGGCGGAACATCCGCAATCCCCGGACCCTTCGGATCAGGAAAGTCTGTTGCACAGCAGCAGCTTGCAAAGTGGTCTGATGCGGACGTCATCGTATATATCGGATGCGGAGAGCGCGGGAATGAAATGACTGATGTGCTTTTGGAGTTTCCGGAATTGGAAGACCCCAAGACGGGGGAAAGCCTCATGAAGCGAACTATTTTGATTGCGAATACATCAAACATGCCCGTAGCAGCTCGAGAGGCATCCGTATATACAGGAATGACCATTGCAGAATACTTCCGCGATATGGGATACTCTGTCGCCCTTATGGCCGACTCCACATCCCGCTGGGCGGAAGCGCTTCGAGAAATGTCCGGACGCCTGGAAGAAATGCCGGGAGATGAAGGATACCCCGCATATTTAGGTTCCCGAACGGCCCAATTTTACGAACGCGCAGGTATCGCTGATGTGCTCGGAAGCCCGAGTAGGCAAGGATCGCTCACCGCAATCGGAGCGGTATCTCCTCCGGGAGGAGATTTGTCCGAACCGGTTACACAAAATACGTTGAGCGTCGTGAAAGTATTCTGGGGCCTAGAAGAGCGCCTGGCATACCGGCGCCATTACCCTGCAATTAACTGGCTCAATAGCTACTCGCTGTACCTCGATCAGCTGGCAGGGTTCTTTGTGAAAAATGCCGGGGATGCTTGGAATGACTTGCGCGCGGAAGCAATGAGTATTCTCCAGCAGGAAGCCGCACTGGAAGAAATCGTGCGCCTGGTGGGATTAGAAGCACTCTCCAAGCACGAACAGCTCGTGCTTCACATTGCGCGCATGATCCGAGAAGACTACCTCCAGCAAAACGCATATGATCCGATAGATACTTACACATCGCTTCATAAGCAATATCGCATGCTGGATCTGATTATCGGGCTCTACAAGAGCGCAGATGCGCATCTGAAGGAAACTGATTTCCCCATGCAATCGTTCTTGTCGCTTGAAGTGTTGCCGGCAATTGCACGAGCAAAGTTTACTCCGGAAAATGACGTGAATACTGCATTCGATACACTCAAAGAGTCTATCGCATCTTCGGTCACTTCGTTAACTAACAATCAATAGAAAGACTATGCTTACAGAATATAAAACAACAACAGAAGTAACCGGTCCGCTCCTTATCGTTGAGGGAGTATCAGGGGTAGGGTACGACGAGCTTGTCGAAGTAGAAATGGCATCGGGAGAAATACGACGCGGAAAAGTACTGGAAATCAATAAGGATCGCGCCGTCATCCAGATGTTTGAAGGCACCAGCGGAATGAATGTTCCTGACACGAAGATTCGGTTCCAAGGAGACGTTATGAAGCTTGCAGTGTCCAATGACTTGCTCGGGCGCACGTTTTCCGGAAGCGGAAAACCCATCGACGGACAGCCGGAAATTGTTCCCGATGAGCTGCGAGATATAAACGGATCGCCGATCAATCCTGCAGCGCGCGCATATCCGAACGACTTTATCCAAACGGGTATTTCCACCATCGACGGAATGAACACGCTCGTACTGGGACAGAAGCTTCCTATCTTTTCTGGGTCTGGTCTTCCACACTCCAAGCTAGCAGCACAAATTGCGCGACAAGCAACCGTACCGTCAGCAAGCAAAGGAAGTGGTGGTGGAATTGAGTTCGCCGTCGTATTTGCGGCGATGGGTATTACGTTCGAAGAAGCGGAATTCTTTATTAACGATTTCACTACGCAAGGAGCAATTGAACGGTCTGTGCTGTTCATCAACCTTGCGGACGATCCTGCGGTCGAACGAATCGCAACACCTCGCATGGCGCTCACCGCCGCAGAGTACTTGGCATATACCAAGCACATGCACGTATTGGTTATCATGACCGACATGACAAAATATGCGGAAGCATTGCGAGAAGTTAGCTCTGCGCGCAAAGAAGTTCCCGGCCGTAGAGGATATCCCGGGTACCTCTACTCCGATCTTGCAACGCTGTATGAACGAGCGGGAAGGATCCAAGGAGAAGAAGGGTCCATTACGCAGCTTCCGATTTTATCCATGCCGGAAGACGACAAAACGCATCCGATTCCGGACCTTACCGGATACATTACCGAAGGGCAAATCGTACTTGCACGCGACTTGCATCAAAAAGGAATCTATCCTCCGGTGCAAGTACTCGGATCGCTCTCTCGCCTCATGCCGAAGGGTATCGGAGAGGGCAAGACGCGAGAAGATCACAGCGGAGGAG
This sequence comes from uncultured Candidatus Saccharibacteria bacterium, assembly GCA_964589385.1. Classification (GTDB taxonomy): domain Bacteria; phylum Patescibacteriota; class Andersenbacteria; order UBA10190; family UBA10190; genus HO2-45-11b. The sequence goes on from CAZPRL010000044.1 coordinate 6,040, forward strand.
GCGGCAGCAAAAGTCTTGCCGGTAACATC
>CAZPRL010000045.1:0-5796 GCA_964589385.1 uncultured Candidatus Saccharibacteria bacterium
ACTGCGGCCGCGATTGCAAGCACGAGTACTACGGGAATTGCCAGCCCTACTATCAATGATATTTTTGGAGAAATTGTATTGGTCATAGCATATATATTATTTCTTTCCTGATACTGCGCTCCACAGCGAAATGAGCACTGCTCCGAAAGATCCGATAACTACCAAGGCCGCAACCATGAACCCAAGAATATTCAGAAAAGTCAGCGCAAACATGATAAGCGCTCCATATACGCCGTGGTGCCAAATTATCGCTTGAGAAGTCTTTGAGAAAGCTCGATGCGCAAGCGTTCCCATAGTAATAAGAGCGATGCCCAGCGATGCAATCAAGAGCGGCACGGTTGCAAACATCAGCAAGAGTCCGATATGGATGCCGATGCCGGATACAAGAAGCAGAAGCGTTACGGGCAAGAGGAGAATCATCCAAACCGCTCCGATTGCAAAGGAATAAAATGGCCGGGCATTCAGTACATGATGAGCCTGCTTTGTCGCGATAGGCGCGGCAAACAGGAGCGCAAGCGCGAGAGCAAGCTGTGCCAATACGGATCTGCCGACGCCGGAAATGGCTTTACGGGAATCCTCTCTGTCATCATGCACGGGTTTCTGGGTAGTAACATTTCCGATAATGGTTGCGCCTTCTTCAATAATCGGATCGTTGGTGCCGTATATGGTAACGTTGCCCGTAATATTCGCATTTTTCGTAATCGTGACTTTGTTTCCTGCAAATCGCATATCGCCCATGACTTTTCCGGATATTGCCATTTCTTCTCCTGCAATATAGGCATCGCCCGCGATGCTGGCATTTTGCGAGATGGTGATGGCAGATCCCGCCGCAAAAAGGTCTCCCTCTACGCTTCCGTTTATGGAAACAATGCTTCCGGCTGTGCGCACGTCATCGCCTACCGATCCGCTTAGGGTTACTGTTCGTCCGACCGCGAAAATACTCTGGTCGTTCGGACCGGAGATATCAATGCTGTCCCCGGCTGCAAAAATGTCTCCGCGAACCGGAGCTGCTATGACAATAGAGTTATTCGCCGTGTACAAATCTCCCTGTATTTCGTCCCGCACGGAAGTTACCTCGTTGTTTGCCGGTAAAAACGTCGCCGCAGATACGGGCGCCATCGGAAGCGCGATGACTGCTGCGAGCGCTGCTGATAAAAAAAATGGTTTCATGCCTATACTATATGCCTAAAATTCCGAAGTGTCACGAGGCAAAAAGAGCTTAATAAGCCAGTCAAATGTCACTTGAAACCGGTTCGCCCATCCGTACATCGTCCGTAAAAACACGGCTCTTCGAAGCAGCCATGAAGAAAGCCCTGTAACGAGAATGGATTTTCGTTCAAAAATGGCAAACCCGTCTCCGATCGGAATAATATCTCCTTTGTGCATATATGGCTTTGTTTTGAGTTCCGTATGCTGCATGTACGCAACGGCATTTTTCGCAACTATTTTCGCCGATTGCACGGCAGCTTGCGCGAGCGGCGGATACGCGAATGCGGTATCTTGGACTTGCGCGCAGTCTCCGATTCCGAATATCTCTTTATGCTCGAGTGTTTGGAATGTTGGCAATATTTTGAGCAATCCCCGTTCAGTCAGCATGTCTTGGGGGAAAACTTTTGGCAGCGTGCTTTCCGTTCCCGCGGTCCAGAACACGCTGTTGCTCGGGATGCACTTTTTCGATGAAAGCATCACGCAGTCGTCTGTTACTTCTGTTACCTGTTCTTTGAGCATCACCTGTACTCCCATTTCTTTTAATCGCGCAAGCGCCACGTTCGATGCCCGGGGGGAAAGCTGTTCCAATAGGCGCTTTCCGGCATGGATAAGCATGACTTTTGCATGCCCGTTTGGAACGTCGGGATAGTATCGGTGCATTTCGTTGCGGATTAAGTCGGACACCTGCCCGGCAAGCTCTGTACCGGTTGCTCCTCCTCCTACGATGACAAAATGCAAAAAACGCTCCATCGCAGTGCGGTCTTTCTTGTCGTGCATTTCCGATGCTCGTTCAAACGAATTGATGATTCGGTTTCGAATAGAGATGGCGCCCGGCAGCCACTTGAGCGCAAGCGCGTATTCCTGTGCGCCCGGAGTGCCGAAAAATCCCTGCTCCACTCCCATCGCTACGATCAGCACGTCGTATGAATGGTCTCCCGTATTTGTGCGGACAATCTTTTTCTTGGGGTCGATTTTGGTAATGGTCGCTTGGTGGAAATCTTTTCCGCAGCAGGAGAGCATTTCGCGGAGCGGCTGGATCACGTGCTCCCGATCCACAGATCCGGTCGCAACTTCATGCAGCATCGGGGAAAACGTGAAGTAGTTCGTGCGGGAGATAAGCTCAATGCGGATATTATGGATGTTGGCAGGATGAATAAATCGGTGCAGCTCCCGGTACGCGGCAATACCGCCAAAACCCCCTCCAAGAATAAGAATCTTCTTCATTATGATGCAAATTTTCGTTCAATTTCCTGTACCGTATTCTCGATTTCTTTTAGCCGTTCCTGAAGCTGTTTTGCAAGCAAGAGTCCCTGCTCAAATTTCGGCAAGTCTTTTTCCAGGTCAAGCTCTCTCGATTCGAAATCCGTGACGATTTTCTCTAATTCTTCGTACCCTTTTGTAAAGTTAAATTGTTTTGCAGCTTGTTTCATATTTTTACACTCTATCACGCAGAGCCTTCTTGGACAACGGACGAAAACGTTCCATCGGCAAGGCGCGTGCTTATTGATTCTCCTATTTTAACATCTTTTATGTGTTTGATAATACTGCCGTTTTGCGCAGTCGTGATGCTGTATCCGCGCTTGAGCGTCTGTTCCGGAGAAAGCGCAAGGAGCATTCGCTTCATGCCGTCTATTTTCTTTGCGGAGGCGGCAATCGCATCTTGCAGCCGCCCTGCCATAGACCCCATGCGGGAGGTGAGTATCCTTGCATTCTGGCTTACGATTTTCAGCTGGCCTGTCAGGCTGTGCGCCATGCCCATGATTTCTCTTTGCCGGTTTGCTATTCGGTCATGCACCGTATGAGAAAGCGCGGATTTCATGCCATCAAGCGCGCGGGCAAGCTCTTCTCGGGATCGTACGAGAAGCTCCGCCGCATTGCTCGGGGTGGATGCGCGCATGTCCGCTGCCAATTCCGCAAGGCACACATCCCGCTCGTGTCCGATTCCGACGATAATCGGCGTACGGGATGATCCAACTGCGCGCACCACATGCTCGTCGTTAAATGCCATCAGGTCTTCTATGCTTCCTCCGCCGCGGACCAGTACGATGGCATCGATATTTGGAAGTTCATTTGCGGTTGCGAGCGCGGAAACAATTTGTGCAGGAGCACTGTCTCCTTGCACTCCGGTATGGATGAAAGAAATAGCAAGTCCGCCCTGCCGCGCCTCTAGCACCTTCAAGAAATCGTTGTACGCCGCCGCATCTTTCGACGTGACAAGCGCAATGCGCTGGGGAAACCGCGGAAGCTTCCGTTTGCGCTCTGCCGCAAACAGCCCCTCTTGCTCCAATTTTCTTTTCAGAAGTTCAAACGCCCGCTTCAAGCTTCCTTCTCCCGATGGGGTGACTTGCTGTACGACAAAGCTTAAAAATCCCTTATTGCGCAAATTCGCCTTGCCCGAAACTTTCACGAGCATTCCGTCTTCTATCTGTGTGCGCAAGCTCCATACAGTCATAAAGCATTTCAGGACGCTCGTGTCGTCCTTGATATCAAACGTAACCCATTTGTTCTGCAGAATCCGAAATTCCGAGACCTCTCCCTCTACGGTAAGCTCGCCAAGAGAATCCAGCGTAATGTTAATAGCTTCTACGCATTGGCTGACAGTGAGAACAATTTCCATATTTGCTTTTTATTGTATATCAGGAATACGATAGGGGTAAGGAGGTGTGAGATGCTCTTTAAGTGTTGCATAGGCGTGTTAGGGCTGGTGGATACGGCGCTATTCGCTCTCGATGTGGGGGCGACGTATGGCGAAGCAGGCGTGATCGTGGGGACGGTTGCCATGATTTTTTCACTCGAGGCCTTCGCCAAATTTCTGGACTCGCTGGAAACTCGGGAGCAATGAGCAACTTGGCCCTTGCTCAAAGCTTTCCGGTAGCCTCTGTTGGATTATATCCAGCAGAGGTTTTTCTTTTTTGATATACTTACTACATGACTACAACCAAAAAAATTCTATTTGCGATTATCGGTATTATTGCTCTTGCAGTTGTATGGTGGCTTGCATCTCCCCTCTTGCCCGCTGGGCGACCCAATCCGTCAGCTTCTCCTTTGCAGGCAAGCCAGCCGCAGCCGACTATCGGGCCTCCGCAAAGCTTGCCAATCTTGACACAATAACCGCCAGGTACTACTATAATCGAATACCAGTTCGTTCTTTTCTTTCATTGTATTTATCCCTGGGGAAATACAGCCAGCACATATTATCCGGACTTCGCAATGCATCATTCGCTGGCTCCTTCAGGAGCGCGTTCGTGTAGACCAGTACTCTACACGGACGTTTTTTTATTTGTTTTACACCGTTCTGGATTTTTAGGAGTATACTGAAGGGTAATAATCCTTCATCTGTATTCTATGAATCAAAAAGTTCTTGCGGGAATAGCGATATCTGTGCTTCTTGTGGTTGTATTTGCAGCTCCCGTGCGGGCAAAAGTGCTCATCACTCCTGACGGGTCGATTATTCTGCAAAAAAGCATCGTGCTCGGAGAAAATAGCGGAAGCGGCAGCAGTGGTGATGACAGCGATAGCGACAATAGTGGCAGTGATGATTCCGATGATTCTTCCAACGACTCTTTTGACGACTCCTCCGGCAGCGGATCTTCCGGTACTTCTGATGAAGAAAAACGAATAGAGGAAGCTAAGAAAGCTGCAGAGAAAGCGCTGAAGAAGACGGAGCAGAAACTGGAACTTGAAGATGGCACCAAGATAGAAAATCGCATTGAGGCGAACAAGTCCCGCTTTATTCTGAAAAAAGACGGCCGGAAGATTCGCATTGATACTCGGGATGGCCAAACAAGATTGCGCGTAGAAAGTAAAAGCGAAGATGAGGGCGAAATAGAAACGGAGCATGAGATTGAGCAGGAGCAAGAGATAGAAGTAGAACCCGGCGTAGCATCGACAAATACCCGTCTTCGCGTATTGCGCAATAAGGCGGTTATCGAGAGATTGCGCGCGCGTGCAATTACATCAGCTTCCCTTTCCGTAGATCCGGAAACAAATACGCTCTCCATCACGACTCCTCGCGGAGATGTGAAGATTGTCGTTCTTCCCGATGCGGCAATCGCCCGTCTACTGGAAAATAACATTGTAGATGAAATCGTATCAGAGCCAAGCGATGCGGAAACCGAAGGCAGTGAAGAAGAAAAAGACACGGTGCGTCTGGAAACGGAAGAAAATATTCCCGTGTATAAGATTGCAGGAATCAGGCGATTAAAGTTTCTTGGAGTTCTCCCCTTTGAATCGAAGGTAGAAGCAACGGTTTCTGCGGAAACGGGAGAAGTATTGGAAAATAATCAGCGATTCTTCAAGCGCTTCCTAGGATTCTTTTCGACCAGCGCGAAGTAAAAACCAAAATATTCCGTACGCAATCAGGCCGAGCTGAAGTGTCGGCGTAAGTCCGGTATTGAGAAGCGGAATAATCGGCATATATTCGTTGTATGCCCATCTTCCTGTATTGAGCGCAAACCATTCCAGTCCGATTGCAAAGAATACAAGAATTGCTAACGCCTGCCACACGCGAATATACTTTTTCAGAACAAAAAATCCGACCAGAGTAATAACTGCCGCATCAAACAATGCCGCCCGCAAAAGAATTAG
>CAZPRL010000046.1:0-5649 GCA_964589385.1 uncultured Candidatus Saccharibacteria bacterium
GACCCATATGATGGTTGTAGTGCCGGCAGTTTCGTCGACCGATCCGCGAAGGTATGCGGTGTCTCTGCTTGCCGCTATCTTGGGAGGCGGCATGAGCAGCCGGCTTTTCTTGAACGTGCGGGAGCGCAATGGCTTGGCGTATATGGTTCGAACAAATGCCGAGTCGTATGCGGATACGGGAAGCTTTGTGACACAGACGGGGGTTCGCACGGAAAAGGCGCTGGATGCGCTCAAAATTATTCTTGAAGAATATGACCGCGTCATGGAGGAGCTCGTGTCGGAAGAGGAGCTTGCAAAAGTGAAGCAAATGGCGAGAGGAAACATGGTACTTGATCTTGAAGAAACGAACGCACTCGCTCTCTATGCCAGCGTGCAGGAGCTTATTGAGCATCAGATCCAGACGCCGGACGAGGTTATGAAGCATATTCTTGCGGTGACTCCTGAAGATATCCAAAATGTCGCCCGGGAATTGCTCGGCAAAAAGCAGCGCGCCGTTGCCCTGCTTGGCCCGCAAAAGTCCTCAAAGGCATTTGAAAAATTGCTCTAGGAAGCGTATTGTAAGCGCTAACGACCCCATTCTTTTTACAGAGGGGGTAGCGTATCTATATGAGCAATATACAAAAAATTGATATATCGTCGTCTACAATTCTGCGAGTCATGTTTATCTTGCTCGCATTCTGGGTGTTTTATATCATTCGAGATGTTCTTCTGATGATTCTTGCAGCGGTGATTATCGCGTTTGCCATTGAACCGCTTGCACATCGACTTCGCGCCTATAAGATTCCGCGCGGAGTTTCCGTTGTTATCGTATACCTTATATTCATCGGGCTGCTTGCCGGCGCAATCACTCTTATCTTGCCTGCGTTTGCCGAGCAGACAACCCAGCTTGCCAATCAAATACCAGAAGTGGTGCGCGGCATAGAGGAAAAAGTGGGCGTGATACCGGGACTCGATCCTCAAGCGCTTGTTCCTCAGCTGCAGCGGGGTCTTTCTGCGCTTGGCGATAATATTACCAATGTAAGCACGACCGTATTCCAACAGACTCGATCCATTTTTTCCGGCATCTTTTCTCTCGTATTCGTTTTTATTATCGCGTTTTACTTGGTCATTGAAGAGGACGCGCTCAAGAAAGTATTCCGATTCGTCGTACCTCGTCACCACATGGCGTACGTGGAGCTTGTGCTCGATCGAATACAAAAGAAGCTTGGCAGGTGGGTTGTAGCGCAAGTGTTTCTTGGAATCGTGGTGGGCCTTTCTGTCGGCGTTTTGTTGTGGACATTCGGCGTCAAATATGCATTTACGCTCGGCCTTATTGCCGGTCTTTTAGAAGTTTTTCCTGTTATCGGGCCTCTTATCTCCGGGATTATCGGAACGCTCTTGGCGCTTTCCCAATCCTTTACGCTCGGCCTTATTGCGCTTGCGGTATATATTCTGGTACAACAGGCAGAGAATAACTTCCTTATCCCGAAGATTATGCATAAAGCGACGGGCTTAAATCCGCTTGTCACGCTCCTGGCGGTATTGCTTGGAGGCAGGCTCGCCGGATTTGTGGGAGTGATTCTCGCCGTTCCTGTTGCGACGATTATCAGCATTGTTCTTGCGGATTTCTTCGCAACCGGAGCGGATGATCATGAATTGGCAGGATAATTAATTCTTAAGCAACTATTTCTATGGCTAATGTATGGCACGATGTTTCTTTCGGAGATAATATGCCCGACGAGGTGAATGTTATCGTGGAGATTCCAATGGGATCGCAAAATAAATATGAGATCGATAAAGACAGCAGTCTTCTTAAGCTTGATCGCGTACTCTTTTCCCCGTTTCACTATCCGGGAGACTATGGGTTTATTCCCCAAACGCTCGGGCAGGACAACGATCCGCTCGACGGGCTCGTACTCATGAATTTTCCTACCTACCCGATGACGCTTATCAACTCCCGCCCTATCGGAGTGCTGCGCATGGTCGATACCGGAGATAATGATGAAAAGATTCTATGCGTTCCCGTTGACGATATTCGCTACGCAGACACAAAGGATTTAAACGATGTCCCAAAAGCTGTAAGGGATGAAATCGCACATTTCTTCGAAGTCTATAAGCATTTAGAGAAGAAGAAAGTTGAAATCAACGGATGGGGAGATGCCGCAGAGGCAAAGAAGATTATTTTGGAAGGCGTGGAAAGATACAAAGAAAAATTCAGCGCAAATACAGCACAATAATAATTGCAGCTCCGCCGATAATGATTTGCGAAAGTCCGCCGAGCAGCGGACTTTCTGTTTCCCATTGGACTTTTTCATGGATGGTGAACCATTTCTGTACCCATGCAGGCATTCGCTTTTTTGCGGAAGCGGACATAAAGCTCCAAAGTCCATGGAGTACGTCAGGTGCGTTTCCTCCCATAATTGCGGCCAGCACCGGAAGCGTAAAAAGCGTATCGCCTAGTATGAGGTATACCAGGATAAGTCCGCTGCTGATATCTATCGCAACCTGCACAACAGGGTATCTTTTATAGTGGTGCGGGTAGATGTTCCAGTGGAGCATCATATCGCACAAGATATGCATGGAGAATGCGGCGATAAAGCTAAGAATGGGATGTTCGAGCAGCAATCCGAAAGGCGTGCTGATAATCGTGTGCGCGGCAGATAGCATATATGGAAAGTATATCGTATTCTACAAGGTATGATAGACAGTCACGCGCATATATTGGATGAAGCGTTTGACGGCGATCGTGATGACGTAATTGCGCGCGCACAAGACACCGGCCTTGCTTGGGTTGAGGTGGGTACTGGCGTTGCCGAGAGCCGCGCCGCAGAAGCTCTCGCACAAGTGCATGGCAATATTCGGGCATCGGTCGGCGTGCATCCCGAGAGTATTTCTGAACTTTCAGAGCCGACATGGAAAGAGCTTGCGCAACTTGCGGACTCTTCCGCCGTATGCGCAATCGGGGAAGTGGGATTTGATACATTTCGCAACGGAACTATCGCAGAGCAGGAGCCGATACTTCGAAAGTTTATCGCACTGGCGCAAGAGAAAAAGCTTCCGGTTATTTATCATGTGCGAAACGGGAATGGAGTAGATGCCCATGCGGAGCTGTTGCGTGTGCTTGCTTCGTATCCGAAAAGCGAATTGCCGCGGGGCGTTATCCATACCTTTAGCGGAACGCTTGAGCAGGCGCATGCATATGTTGATTGCGGCATGACCATTTCGTTTTCCGGAGTTCTCACGTTTAAAAACGCTGGCGTATTGCCGGAAGTTGCCCAGCAGATCCCTCTTGAGAATATTCTTGCAGAAACAGACTGCCCATATTTAACGCCGGAGCCGCATAGAGGAAAACGCAATGAGCCAAACTATGTTCAGTATGTCTTGAAAAAAATCGCCGAGTTGCGCGGAATTTCTTTCGAAGAGGCAGAAGAAGCGACGGACAAAAATGCCAGGAAATTTTTTATGATTGACAAATAGCTCTGCGGGGGATACTATTTTGTCAAAGTTCTTTGACGTATGTGGGTAAATAAATAGGGAAAAACAGGGTAGCGTGCCCTGTTTATATAAGTAGGATGTTCTGCGAAGCAAAGGATCTGCTATGTTTACGACAGAAAAGGGGTTGGAGGTTGGTGCCAGGATTTCTCGGTTCTTGAGTGAGAGAAGAAGGCGCCAGAAAGGGAAACAGAAACAGTTTGAGCGCAGTCTGCACTTTATCGGCCTGAAAGTGCCTCGCAAGCCCAATGGCCACGTCATTCTAGAAAGGTAAAGACTCTTGCCTTCCCGCCACCTATTCCCACCGATTACCGAGCCATGACAGATCTTCACTGTTATGGCTCTATTTCTTGTCGACTTTTCGACAAGCCCCGCATAGCCCGTAAGGGCGACGTGGGGTATACTGTCTATATGCGAACAGAACGCAAACAGGACGGCGCATATATTCCTCTTGCGGCGGCAATGCGCCCGAAAACACTGGATGACTTTGTGGGGCATGCGGGCATATTGGGCAAAGACACGGCCCTGCGTCGGGCAATTGAAGAAGGCACAGCAGGCTCGATGATTTTGTGGGGTCCGCCAGGCGTGGGCAAAACCACGCTTGCGGAAATTATCGCTCGAAATATGGATGCCTCGCTCGAACGGGTAAGCGCGGTGACGGCGGGCGTACAGGATTTGCGCGATGTGATTTCTCGCGCTCGAGAATGGCGAAAGATTCAAAAAACTACCGTTTTGATTGTGGATGAAATCCATAGATTTAATAAAAACCAGCAGGATGTGCTTTTACCTGCGGTGGAGGAGGGATTGGTCGTGATGATCGGCGCGACAACGGAAAATCCTTATTTCGAAGTTGTTTCTGCGCTCATTTCTCGTGCACAAGTAGTGCGGCTTGAGATTCTGCAGGATGATGATATCAGAAACATTATCCGCAGAACTCTTCGCGCGCATTCTGACATTGCGGTATCCCCGAAAGCGCTAGACGTGCTGGTAAAGTCGGCAATGGGAGATGCTCGGCGGGCGCTGAATATTCTGGAGAGAATCGTTGCGGGCAGGAAAACAAAAAAGCCGGTTTCCGTAGAGGACATTATATCCGCTTCCCAGCAAGCCGGCTTGCATTATGATAAGTCGGGCGATTTGCATTACGATACTATTTCCGCGTTTATCAAAAGCTTGAGAGGTTCCGATGTAGACGCCGCCCTGTTCTATCTATTTCGCATGCTGGTATCCGGAGAGGATCCTAAATTTATTATCCGGCGCATGTTCATATTCGCATCGGAAGATATCGGCAATGCCGATCCGCATGCGCTGATGCTTGTATCCTCCGCGGCGCATACCTTAGAATGGGTGGGGTTGCCGGAAGCGGAATATGCGCTTGCGCATGCGGCAACGTATTTGGCAGCCGCACCAAAGAGCAATGCCGTGAAGCTTGCAATGGAAGCGGTGAAAGAAGACGTAAAGCGGCACGGCAACGACGCTCCGCCAGGGCACATCACCAATGCGCCGATTGCAGGTATGAAGGAACATGGGAAGGGCGTGGGGTATAAATATCCGCATGATTTTCCGGGGAATATCGTAGCTCAAGAGTATCGTCCGAAATCAATCCAAAAGAATATGTATTATCAGCCGGGATCCGAAGGCTTTGAAAAAGAAGTAAAGCGCAGACTCGATGCGGCGCGAAAGGTGCTTGACGGTGGATAAGTTCCATTGTTTTATCCTGATAGTATGGAATACTTATAATATGCAAAACGTTCAGATTGAAACAATTGCGAAAAAAGGGGCTCGGATATATGCGAAGAAAGAAAAGACCTTGACTCGGTCGCATAAGGGGGAATTTGCCGCAATTCATGTGCAAACAGGCGAATATTTTTTAGGAGAGACCGGCAGCGATGCGGTTGAGAAGGCAAAAGAAAAATACCCGGATGATGTTTTCTATTTGGTAAAAATAGGATATTCCGCCACGCAGAGGCTTGCGAGCATGTCGCATGTGTGATTACAGGTAAAGTTTATAACGATCGGCCATACGTAAAAATCCTGATTAGGTGGGGTTCTGCAATTTTAGATATTGCTGTTTTGATCGATACGGGTTTTGACGGTGATCTTCGTATTTCTCAAGATATCGCGAATGAGCTTGGCGTTTTTGTAACTCATACAGAGAAAATATGGTTTGGAGACGGTTCT
>CAZPRL010000047.1:0-5632 GCA_964589385.1 uncultured Candidatus Saccharibacteria bacterium
GCTTGCCAGATGAGGAGTCGTGGTGAATATCGCGGGTATTTTTTCTGCGAGGCCCAGAGAATATCCAAACAAAAGCGTTATGATTCCAACAGCGCAGATTGCAATCGCAATTCCTTTGTATGCCATTACCGCTCGTATGACGCCTTGCCGCGCGAGAACGAGAAATGCAATCGCCATCGCCGAGATTGCAAAAAAGGCGATGAAGACGGAAAACTGATGCGAAAAAAACAGTGCGGCTCCGCAGAGAATAAAGAGTATTGCATCTTGTTTCTCGCGCGTGCGCATAAAGCGAAGCGCAAGATAGATCATGCCAAATAAGAACAGCTCTCCTACAAGATTCTGAAAGTGATATCCCGGTTCTCGCAAATACCGTAAAAATCTATACTGGGTAAGCGTAAAAATGCCCGCCAGGACAGGCAGAAGGATACTTGATTTTCTCGGAATTACTTCCCGGGCAATTGCCGATGCTATCCATGCAACGCATACGGCGGTTGCAATTGCGAATATTCCAATGCTTGTCAGCGGAGCCGGGGAGAATGCCATAACAAGCGCAGTGAGCCCATGCAGTCCTGGGGTGTAGAAATCTACCGGATCCCTATTGAGCAAGGGTATTGCACGCTGATAATCCGGCAGACGGTCTGTTTGAAGCATCTCCTGCGCCCATAGAATTGATTTTTGTATATCTCCGGTTGGGAGGCCATCATGAATAGTAAAAAATGGCACTGCAAATACCGCAACTCCAAATAATATGGGAATAATTATCGCCATGGCATGCCAGATAAATTCTCTCTTAAAAACAACGTTATGTTCCGCAAATGCCCAGAGAATACTTGCCATGAGCATCAGTATTCCCATGAGCGCTATGGGAATACCCAGTAAGAGTCCTGTCAGGGGCAGTAGCGCGAACGCACAAAAAGACCAAAGGATTGTCCGGACCCCTGACGCAAGCGTGTCTTTCCACATGAAGTTTCTCGCAACAAACGGAAGCGACAGAAATATCGGAATAACCGCCGCGAGAACCACAGCCATGGCCTCAAGAAATGTCATACGATGCATTGATAATATTCATCCGCAAGCTTTTTCCACGCGTAGCTGCCTGCACGTTCCTTGAGAACAATGCGTTCTGCTTCCGTAAGCTCATGTTTCAAAACAGAGATAATTTTTTGTGCGTACGACGCAGTATCTTCCGGCGCAGCAAAAAATCGTTCATGGAATATCTCGGGGATCAGCATCGTTCTGATTCCGATATTGCTTGTGACAATCGGCACGCCGCATGCGAGCCCAAGCGCAGTGCGAAAGCTGCTCTTTGCCCGATTCTCTATGCTTCCATCTATCGGATCAATGAGCACGCCTGCCGTGTGCGCAATGGCTGCGGCGTTATTCAAAGAAAATCTGCCAAGCCAGCGTACATATGGCGTTACCCCCTTCTCTTCAAATGCTGCGCGGAGCGCATGCTCGTCGTCTCCCGATCCTGCGATTGCAAGGGTTGCGTTTGGAATTTCTTTTTTTACTATCGATAGTATCTCCGGAAGCAAGTCGACTCGGTGCCCGGAGGATACCGATACGCTTCCAATATAAAGGATGGTGTTAGATGGTGTATGTTCTTGTGATATTTGAGGAATATCAAGCCCTGTCGGAATAAGCGTAACGGCTTTGCGCCCGCCCGTTAGCTGCTTCATGTGATCGAGAAGAAATGGCGTTGCGACAATAATATGGGAAGCAATACTGCTTGCAATGCGCTCCGATAGGTGGATCGCGGATCGTTCAAGCGATGAAGAAATTTTATTGGCGAATAATTCGAAATCATCGCTATCAAGAATAACTTTTGAGTTCCAGAGAACCAGTTTTGCAAGCGCCACGGCAAGGGTATTTTCAGGCAACGGCTTTACGATAACGATACTATCCGGGCGAATTGCTATCAGTTTCCATGCCGCTCGCAATGCGTTGAGCTTCATGATTGCAATCAGCGCAATTCCGCTTCGCCGCTTTTTGCCCATTGCTGTACGGGAAAATGGATTTGGCCCGGTTACAATAAAGCTCCCCTCTCCTCGGACGGGGAGAGGGCTAGGGTGAGGGGAGGAATCGCTATGCAGCAGCACTGTCACCGTATGTCCCATGTTTTGCAATTCTTTTGCAAGCGGAATAACGCGCCCAATAAGCGTAGATTGCAGATGCGACTGTGTTGTAACAAATGCGATATGCATTGTACATAAGTATCTTCAATTTTTACCCTTTTGTCGAACAGCTTATACCTGTATACTTTCCCTATGAATACCAAACTCATTATATCAATTGCAGCATGCGGCATATTCTCCATGCTTGCGTTGCCCGCACATGCGGCGCTTATTAATGAAGTAAACATGGCATTCCAGGAAATTCATGGGAGAGATCCGTCTTTTGAGGAGTGGAGGTATTGGGCAGAGCGAGTACAGCGCCAGGAAAAGACAACATATGCGGCTCTGGTTGGCGCTATCGCGTACCAATATGCGCGCAGTGGAGGAAGTCCAAGCCAAACAACGAGCGTTGTATCATCCGTCCCATCCGCCTCTGGATTTCTCACCAGCATATCTTCTTATCCATCTCCTCATAACCCCGATTTTTATCCTGACGGCACGCTCATTAAGTCGCCTTCATCCGGAAACGTGTATTACATTTGGGGAGGCAAGAAGAGCTGGGTATTACCGAGCATCTTAAATAGATGGCTTGGAGAGAACCACTATTTCAAACACGATATTATCATTACAGTATCCGATACCGATCTTGCGAGGTATCCGCAGCGCTCTTCCGTGAATCCCGTTTATGTGGGAAAAATTCTGCAAGCGCCCAGCGGCCAGCAATACTACATAGACGATAAGCTCCGAAAGCGCCCTATCAGTGCCGCAGTTCGTACGAAATTTAATGTTCCCGGAAATAATCTCTATACAACAAGTACAGCCCATATCGCGGAATTTGCGACCGGCCCTGCGCTTACCGGAAATGAATACCCGGGAGGATATGTCGTATATGACGGGCCGTATCATGGAGGAAGGTTTTGGAAAATAGAAGAAATTGCGGGAGGCAAGCTGGTCAAGCGTCTCTTTTTGAGCGATTACATCTATGAAGCAAGCGGGTATCCTGATGAATCGCAGCGATCACCGGTTGTTGCCGGAATTTTTGCCAAGCATACAAGAGGAGAGAATATCGAACGATATCCGGATGGATTTACGGTTGGAATCGGAACTAGTATCTATGTAGTGCAGAATGAGTCATTGCGCCTGATTACATCCCCATCGATATATGCCGCGCTCGGGTATCATGCGAAATATGTCCAGAAAGAGTACCCCGAATTTTTGCGCAGATATCCGCATGGCAATGCAATCCGGGCATTTCGCACGATTGTAGACGGAAGCTTAGTCCAAGCAGGAAGCCCCGCGCCTGCGCCGTCCACTTCCGCGTCTCTTTTGAAAGTCCGTCCTGCTATCCGCACTCTTATCAGCGAGGTAAACACCCTCTATATTCAGGTATTCGATAAAGATGTCACGATTTCCGAAAATAAGTTCTGGGTAGATTACGTGTATAACGGAGAGGTGAAGACCAAAACAGATCTTATCGCGGCAATGACGACGGCAAGGCAAATCAACAAAAAGCCTTCTCTCACATCGCGTACTGCAGCAATATCGCTCGATAAGCTGAAAAGCCAGTGGTTCCCGTACCTGTTCTACTTTGTATGGCAGAAGGAGCCAAGCGCTGAAGATACGGCATATTGGTATTCCCGCATTCAAAGCGGAGACCGCGACACGATCGAAAAACTCGGCGGAACAATCCAGTGGACAAAAGACAATCTTGGAGTGACGCGAAGATAGGCCGTTAATTGACATACTAAGGCAAACAGGTAATACTACATTGTCCAGAAACTGGTAGTTCGTTTTACAAAGGTTCCTTAAAGAAGGGGATTAAATATGGACGAGCCCATAGTAGAAATCTGTTCTTTGCGTGGAGTTGTTCGAGAGTATAAGACTCAAGATCATGGATGGTGGATTTTAAAGAGAAGAATCCTTTATGTCAAAATACAGCTTGACCCAAAGGATTATATGAACTTTAATGAAGCGGTTAGAAGAACAGTAGATATTAAGGCGTGTCTAAGACCACGAGAACAAGATATGCATAAGTGTAAGGGATTGCCTAGCGAACTGGAAATACGTGTGCCAAAAATAATGCGCCGTTTGTTTCCAGTCGGCATAGGAGTTACGGTTGCAATTTCCTACGTCCATTGGATTCTTCGATATTATTTTTTTGAAGAACCCTTTATGGTTACTGATATTTCAATAAGAAATTAATACCCCTCAGAATTCTACAGGTACGCCTCGAACTATTCGAGAAACGGCCTTTTCTTTTCCATTTATTCCAAGGATTATCCTTGGAATTGCCTCTAGAAGCCGTATAGAGGCAATATAAACCCTAAGGGTTTAAGTTAGGACTTTTTGGAATAGAAAGCCCCCAAGCAATATTCTATCGCTTGGGGGGTAATAATCTTGCGGGTAATGTGCCTTATTCTGACCATAAACAACTTTCAAGGTGTTCTCGTGAAGCTTCGTATCGATGAACCACCTGACTATATGGTTGTCGAAAGAGTATTCGTAGAAGACTTTTTGGAGGATGTTGATTGCGTACCTCCACTGTGATGCTGTTACAAGTTACGGTGATAATAATTCGATCACCCTTTCTTGCCTCTGATCGCGTGATGCCGGTTGTGATCGGCAATATGAATCGGTACTGAAAACATTTTCCATGAGAATCTTTCACATAAAGCCCATAGTGTGCCTCTGAGGGAGATGGGGCTCCATTGCCTGCAAACATTGTCTCTTGAGCGTCAAGCAATATTCCGTCAAAGATCCTATCCTCAGGCCACCTTATGCCAATTCTGTACTTTATACGTGACGCAATGGATTCTGTATTCACCATAATTCATCCCCTTATTATTGAAAAGACCAAGATAATAAATCCGCGAACCTCTTCTATTCTGCTCTACACGAACAAAAATCGCAATTCCTCTCGATAGAAGGGACTTATTAGCTTTCCTGTTTTTGAATCTTGAGGATAAGGGGAAGGATGGAGAGGGCGGATGTTATGAGTGTTTTTGTATCCAACTTGCTGCCATCTTTGGATTCCCATGCGATAGGGAAGTTGCAAATCGTGTATTCGCGCAACACGGCTTTGTATGCAATTTCCGTATCAAACAGCCAGCGTTTTTCTTGGAGATTTTCATAGAGGTCTTTTGCAACATGGCTTTGGTATCCCTTAAATCCGCACATGGTGTCGATACTTCCCAGCCCGAAGAGGCGCATGTAATTGCGATAGAGAAAGCCGGATAGGGCGCGCAGCGCCGAATGCCGCTCTGTCCTTGCGCCGTCCATCCATCTGTTTCCGATTGCGATATCGCAAGACTCTAGCGCATGAATCATTTTCGGCAGCTGGTCTATTCCTGTTGCGCCGTCTGCATCCATAAAGATAATAACATCTCCTTTGGCCGCCATAACACCGGCTCGTACGGCAGCGCCCTTTCCTTGATTTTGCGGAAGGGAAATAACAGTGAAATTCTTGATAGCTTTTCCGGATTGTTGCGATACTTTCACAGTATCGTCGCGGCTTCCAT
>CAZPRL010000048.1:0-5584 GCA_964589385.1 uncultured Candidatus Saccharibacteria bacterium
CGCGAAAAACGTGGATGCAGAAACTGCGGTCCCTTCCTCGTACGCATCGCATATGGATAGTATGTTTTCTTGCTGCGGGAGTTATCTCAACAATCAATTCTCCTGTACTGCCTTCCAGCCTTGGGATTCTCAAGGGTTGGATTATAACACCCATGCTTTTTAGTTCGCTTATCCTTGCGTTTGGAAGTCGCCCGCAGATTATCCGCTCTCTGGCGCTCTCCGGATGCGTTGTCGCCCTCCTTGGAATATCTCAAATAGAGGGATTGCATCGCATTTCTGCATTATATGATGTGCCGAACTCGCTTGCGCTCTTTCTTGTGCCTATCGCCGTACTCTCTCTTGCAACGGGGATACAAGAGCGAAACCGGCTATTGCAATTGCTCTCTATCCCTATGCTTGTAGCGATTATCGCAACACAGTCGTTCGGAGCCATAATTGCGCTTGTGGGCACGGCGATAATCGCTCGAGTATTCGTGTCGCGTCTTCCCTCTCCCGTTCTGGGAGAGGGAAAGGGTGAGGGGTCGTCGTTGCGAGTTGGGGAGAAGGGAACGCGCAGCGCATTATTACTATTCATCATTGCAGCAATTGCCATCCTCGCCCTCTCCGGCCGCATTTCGTATCTTCTTTCACCCATTGCAAGCCCGGGCACGACAAACTCCGCAACAGTCCGGCTGCAGTTATGGGATATCGGCATAAATCTTGTTAAAAAGAATCCCGTATTTGGAATCGGCCTTGGCCAATTCGAGCCCGCATACCAAGAGGAACTTCATCGGCGTTTCGCAGAGGAAGCTAATGCAGCCCTGCCTGCCGGCAGGCAGGTAAAAGCTAGAGGGCTGCAACCAGAGTTCGTTTTCCGTGACCCTCATAACTTCCTTATATCTTTCTGGTTAAATATGGGTATCCTTGGCTTTATCAGCTTCGTTGCTCTTAACTATCTTGGTATAAGGCGTGCTTTTCGCAAGAATAGCGACAAATATTCTCGATCAGTCGCCCTCGCCCTCGTGTCCATGCTTCTCTTTGGTCTATTTGATACGATCTACTGGAAAAACGATCTATCGGCGCTGTGGTGGCTATTGTGGTCCGTCAACCAGCTGGGTGGGGACGTTCATTGAGTTATTATCGATCCCTGTATTGTTTAATGCTCTGTAAAGAGTTTGCTCTGCAGTAAATTTTGCAGAGCCGGTTCGATAGATATGTGCACGTACCCCAGTGTCGGGGTCTCCCGTTGTTGATTGCGCAAGGCTTGTAATTTCCTCCAATGTGGCGGGTGTGCCATTTACGTAGTATGTTCGGTCATCAATAGTAATAGAGATTGATTGGAGAGCGCTAGACCCGGTGCCGGAAGTACCAGTGTTTCCCACCGATGATCCCGTATTGCTTGCGGCATCGGTTGATGTGCCGTTCGATCCTCCGTCCGCAATGCCTCCCGTTGGATTTTCATTTCCTCCTGCAAGAGAATCTCCTGTATTGCTCGCAGCGCTGCCTGGCAACCCGCCGGAGCCCCCATTTGCAATTCCACCCGCTCCCAACGATGTTTCAGATCCGCCACCTGTCCCCGCTCCCGCAGCACCGCTCTGCGTATCGCCCAATTCCGGCTCAATGGCATCGCTGCCAAGGAATCGATTAATGGTATTGAGAATAACAACGGATGTAAGCGCAATAACAATTCCCAAAAGCGCAGCCTTGATGACTTCCTTTGCAGTTCCTACTTGGCTAGCGTTTCCTCCCGCGGTCATATAGATATACCCGCCTACTACAATGCTAATAACGCCGATAATAACCACGAGCGCCACTACGACATTTACCGCAATGCCGATAAATTCAAGAATTGGCTTGTTATCCTTTCCTCCCACAAAGCTCTCGATACTTTGACCTGCCTGAAGTTTCGTACTGCCTGGTAATCCGACCTCAAAGCAACCATATGTACCGGGAGATGGGCATGGATTAGGGCTTTGGGCATAAAGCGCGCTTGGCAAAAGAAGCCAAAGTGTAATGCCAAGAAGTAGAGAAATGGATTTCATATTATTCCCCCAAAGCGGAGCACATGTCTCTCGCTTGAATAAGCCACTGCACTCCATATGTCTCGTTGCATCCGTATTTTAGTGCCGCAATCAATAGTATGAAAAAGAAGATAAGCATGGCAATTGCCATTAAAATAATCCCGATAATACCGAGCTTTTTCCCCACAAAGCGCCCAATAAAAGCTCCTGCGGCCGTCCCTGCAAAAGGGATAATAGATCCTATCGTTCCGCCTACGGTTGCCCCCACCGCTCCTCCGGCCTGTTTATTTGCCTGTTTAATCGCATTTGCCTTTAATAGTGCGAGTTTTTGCCTATGTCGGGACTCTTGAGGCTGACCCTCGTCCTCTTGCGCGTCTTGGTTTGAATCTTGAAAGAGATTTTTGCGGACTTTTTGCTGAATTTCCTGCTTTCGATAGCGATCAGCATTCAAGTTCGCCAATCGCATTTGTTCAGTCTGGGGTGAAGAAATTGCCATAGAGGATAATATTAAGCGTTCCCCTACGCGTTATCGCTTAGCTCTTTTTTCGCAGCCTCAATTGCAAGAATCTGCTGCGGATCAGAAGTAATAACCTGGTCTTCCGCATAGCTGGCAACCACCTTGATGGCAACATGCTTAAGCCCTGCAAAGAAAATGCCCTCTCCTACATCGCTCTCGAGCAGGCGGAATTTTTCATGATCGGTTAGGTAGAATACTTCCGAAAGCGCATCGATTGCCGCAGGCGACTGCCGGAGAAGCAGCTGTATGGATGAGTTTGTCACAATCGGCTTTCCGTACTTGGAACCCAAGAAGTCGGAAATATCCTGCGTGATTGTCGTCACTCCGAGGTAGTATTTGCGTGCGCGCTTTGCCATCGAAAACAAAAACTTTGCCGATTCTTCGTTGCGCATCATGATCCAAGCTTCGTCTATTACAAGGATTCTTCTCTTCAGCTTGCTTCTAATTCGGTTCCATATAAAGCCAAGAACTACGTACATGGCAATCGGCCGAAGCTCCTCTTCCATATCTCGGATATTGAATACGATAAGCTGCTGGTCGAGGTCGATATTTGTAGAGCGGTTGAATACTCCGGCGAATGTTCCTTCAACGAATCGCTGCAAGCGGAGCGCAACGTTCTTTCCGCCTTCCATGTCGCGGGTAATGTTGTAGAAATCTTGGAGAGTTGGTACTTCCGGCTTAGTCCATCTTGCTCCGCGCGTGATATCTTTGAGCGCGTATGTTTCCCAAAGGGCGTTGTCCACGATGGACTGCTCTTCCGGCGAGAGTCCTTCAACCATCAATGATATGAGTCCGATAAGACGGGTGATATTTTCTCGCAATACCGATTCCGGATTTTCATCTTCACCGAGCTCCGGCAGGTCGAATGGATTAATGCGATGGTCGGATGCGATCGCGATTTTGAGATACGCTCCCCCGACTGCTTCCGCAAGGTATCGGTATTCTTGTTCCGGATCAATAACGATTATCTCAGTACCGAACATGAGACTTCGTAAAATTTCCAGCTTTACCGTGTAGCTTTTCCCGGCACCGGACTTTGCAAAGATAACCATGTTCGCATTTTCCAAACTGAACCGATCAAAAAGAACCAAGCTGCTGTTATGGAGGTTGATTCCGTAGAGAACACCAGAGTTGCTCGTAAGATCGGAGCTTACAAAGGGGAAGCTCGTTGAGAGCGGAGAGGTATTCATATTTACGTTAACCGCAAGGCTGTCGTGCCCGAGCGGGAGGGTAGAGTGGAATCCTTGGTCCATTTGGAACAACGCGGGCTTCGCATAAATGAGGCGCCCTTCCAGAAGCACTTCTACCTGGGCGAGGACTTCTTCGAGCTGTTCTTCGCTGTTTGCGTATATAGTCAGGTACAATCCGTATTTGTAGAAGCGCTCTGTCCCCTGTACGAGGCGGTCTCGCAGCTCTTCAATGTCTTGGTAGGCTGTTTCCAGCTGCGGATCGCGAACCTTGCCCTGTTCCGCCTGCATGGCGATAGATGTAGAGACCTGGGTGATGCGCTTACGCAGTTCTTTAAGAATAGTCGCGGAGTCTTGGGGGTAGATAAACATCGCGACATCGAACTCAATATCAAAGTTCACGATAGATGCGAACCAATTCGTGTCGAGGTATCGAGGGTATGTAGTAACAAAAATTGTAGTCGCGACTTTTCCGTCAATTTCGATGGATTTTGTCTTCACCTGGAATGCGGATGGCGCAATCATATCCCGAAGCGAGGAGACTCCTTTCTCGAATTGGTCCATAACAGCCTTTACTTCCTTGTCCATCGAGGATGCGTCAGGAACCTTCTTTGTCTCAACGCCTTTTTTAAAAAACTTATTAAGGATGTTCATAGGGGTGCATCTGTTTCTTGAAGAGTGAGCTTCTCGATGTTGCGCAGGCGCTGATTTCGGGAGGTATTCGGATTGAAGTAGTTATAAAATAATTCAAGCAGCTCTTGGGACTTGAGCGGTACGACGCGAAGGCCGATTCCCCGAAGGCCGATTGCGACTTGCTCCACTCGATGCATAATCTGCGTTTTGTTATGCTCGAACTCAATATCGGTCATTGTTCCCTTTCCCGCGGCCCCCTTTGCGCCTTTTGTGATTCGGTCGAAAAATCCAACCTTTTTGTTTTGCGTAACAGAAAACGGAATCGTGACGAAGAATGTCTTTGTCATGATATTGCTTCCTTTTACGAGTTCCGCGATGAAATTGATGTATTCTGTCATCTGCAGGTGGAGCAGCTCGTTCTTTTGCAGGTCGCGCAGTCGCCTTACTTCCTCCAAATACGGCGTAATATCCATTTTCCGGGATGAAACGGTAAGCTGAATGGGAAAATCGAGTGAGTTCAAGAAGTCCTGATATGCATACACGATAGCGTTCTGTTCTTCCTCTGACTTCAGCGCGAAATTTACGGAGGAAATCATGAGTACGGAGCGCATCGTGTTATCTTTGAGTATCACAATACCGTCTCGAATTTCAGAGATGTTCACGAGACTTTGACTCGCCTTTCCTTTGCTCGGAGGCTTCATCATTTCAAACATCGCCATAGTTGCTATTGTACCATGAGCGGGTCGGGAATATCTTCTGTGCTTACATTCCCTGTTGTCTCAAGCGACTGTGCAATGGCATCAAGCGAGTGCGGCTTCTGTATTAGGTCGGGATTTTGCTGTCTATTTGCAGTCATGTCCCACTCCGGATCAATAATGCGAAACGGTTTGTCTTTTTGCCGGCGCCAAATGTACATTTGTCCTTTGAGCGTGTACGAAATTCCCGAAACCACGACCATTCCAAACGATTTGCCGTAAATTTTCATATGCGCGAACACGGCGGCAACTCCCAAGGCAGGAATTGCAATGGTAATGAAGAGCGATAGGTCGGAATAGATATACACCGGGACAAGAAACATGACGGCTACTACGTATGTGATGAATTGCTTGAGCGTGAAGGGGCCGACTATCTTATCTTCAATATCGATAAATTGTGGTACTTGGAATCGCATGGCTTAGGTGAATATTATGGGTCCGTTTCCCCCTCCTGCCCGAGGAGGGGTTAGGGGAGGTGGGAGTGGCGCTCGT
>CAZPRL010000049.1:0-5515 GCA_964589385.1 uncultured Candidatus Saccharibacteria bacterium
GGTATTTCTTTACTAATCCGAACAAAAGACGTATTGTAAGTATATGATTGCGCGTATTCAGGGCGTTATTGTGGACCGTGAAGAACGAACTCTTATTGTAGATGTTCGCGGCGTTGGGTATCGAGTTTTTGTTATTTCTGCTTTGCGGGAGAAATCTGAACTTGGTTCGGAAATTACGCTTGTTATCTATGATCATCGAACCGATTCCGATCAGGTTCTATTTGGGTTTGAAACTTCCCGTGATCGAGAATACTTCGAACTTTTACTTCGTGTGCCGTCTATCGGCCCAAAAACCGCGCTTGGCGTTCTTGAGGCCGCACCGATTTCTGTTATTGCACAGGCTGTTTTGCAAGAGGATATGGCACTCTTGACCAGCTTGTCCGGTATCGGCAAGCGTACCGCAGAAAGAATAGTTGTGGAATTAAAGGGAAAGCTTGGAGAATTGCAGATAGACGCTTCCATTGCCGCGCGTGGCAGCATGCATCAGGAGGTTGCGGATGCGCTTGTTGCGCTTGGGTTTAGCTTGGTGCAGGCACGGCAGGCCGTTTCGCAATTGCCCAAAGAGATTTTGTCTGTGGCAGACGGAGTAAAGGCAGTTCTCAAACAAACTGTTTCGTAAGATTTTTTTATGCATGCGGACGAAGCGGTGCGAGCGGAGGAGTCCAGGTGGAATACATTTGTGGACTCTTCTCCTGTGCGTTCGTTTTTTCATACATGGCAATGGGGAGAGGTGCAGGAGCGCATGGGGTTTTCCTATTGGCGCATTGTTGTAGAAGATAAAGGGAAAATTGCGGCCGTGGCGCTGGTCATTGAACGTTCGCTCAAGCTTGGGTATTCATGGCTGTACGTTCCGCGAGGGCCCATTTTTGCAGAGAATCTCTCCGAATCCGATACAGAGGCGGCATGGAGGGCGCTCACAGAAAAACTGCAGAATCTTGCAGAAGAACGAGGATCATTTTTTATACGTATTGATCCTCTGCTCGAAAGCTTTTCACGGCAGGGCTGGCGAAAATCTTCGCGCGAAGTGCAGCCCCAGCACACGCTCTTGCTCGATCTTGCAAAAACGGGAGATGCATTGCTTGCACAGATGCGTCCGAAGATGAGATACAATATTCGGCTTGCGGAGAAAAAAGGAGTGCAGATTCGTTTCTCTTCAGATCCTAAAGATGTGGCTATCTTTCTTGCGTTGTGCGACGGCGTGACGAAGCGCACGGGATTTTCCTACCATCCGGATAGCTATTATCGCAGTATTATTGAGACGTTGGGGAGTAAGGGCATGGCAGAACTTGCGATTGCCGAGGTTGATGGCAAGCCACTTGCTGCGCATTTGATGATCTATGCGGACGGCATTGCAACGTATGCGCACGGCGCAAGCGATCACAATCATCGCGATACGATGGCTCCTACGCTTCTGTACTGGAAAACAATTCTGCGCGCGAAAGAAAGGGGCATGCACACGTACGATTTTTTCGGCATAGCTCCGGAAGATGCGGATGATAGCCATCCATGGTCGGGCATTACTCGTATGAAGACAGGATTTGGAGGAACGCGCGCATCGTACTGCGGAGCGTATGACTTCGTATTGAATGAAGCGCTGTATACCATGTTTAATCTGACCCGAACGGCGAGAGGTATTCTGAAAAATAGCTTTGTATAGCGGTATACACAGAAATAGTTGACAGGAACCATAGATTTGTGCTATATTACAATTAGTAGTTTCACTGTTCTCTTTACCGATATGCGCTTGGGGTTCCGGCTTGTTGCTGGAATGAGGAGTGCATATCAACCAAGAAAGGTGCTTCAAAATCATGGCAAAAAGCAAAGCTTCAGAATTGGTTCGTGGCGCAGGTATGGCGGCAGATGTGTGGACTCGTCTCGACAACGCTGTGAGAACGTTGGGCGGGAACGAGGAAGATCTTCATCTGCTTGCTCGCCAAGAAGGGCAGCCGATGATCGACATGATCGCCGGACTTCTTGTGAAAGCAGGTACCGCGGCACGTAATGTTTATCCCATTATTGGTGAATACGATGAGGATTACGGCAAGCTCTTCACGGACTTGATCGTATTGGGAAATTATGGGTATGTGAATAATGACATCACCCCCGTTAATTTTCCGGGTGAATGTATTTCCGGGTTTGATGGAGTGCTCGTTCACTTCAATCGTGACATCGGTTCCGACGAGGCCGTTCGAGAAATGGAACAGATGGGTCTGCGTCCGGCAACGATGGTAGAACTTCTCGCGTTTGGAGCAAGATTTCCAGATGTTCAGCGGGAATTTCCGATCGTTGAGCTTTCTTCTTCCTGGGTGGGTCCGAGTGGCAACCGCTACGTCGGGTATCTGAGCTCCTGGTCTGACGAGCGCAGGGTGCACCTCGACGGCTGGGCGCGTGATTGGTATGCCCCTTACCGTTTCCTCGCTGTCCGCAAGTCCTGATGCCCTTGGTCGCTTGATTGCTTGGCATTTGGTCAAGCACTTGGTCTCTTACTCGCGAAAGTTTAAAAAACTTTCGCGAGTTTTTTTGCTGGACGAATGGGACTATCTGGATAACGATAGAGAATATCTATGATTCAGGAAATCAAGAACATCGGGCATTTTTTTGAAACGCATATGTGGCGTTTGTTCTATGGTTTGCCGGACAAACATATGCATATATATGGCGTGACGGGAACAAACGGTAAGACTACCACGAGCTATATCCTTGCCGGCATTCTGGAGCAGGCGTATGGAGCGGAAAAGATTGGCATGCTAACGACTGTGGCATTTAAAATAGCCGGCAAGGAAGAATTCAATGAATCGAAGATGACGACGTTGCCGAGCAGGAAAATATTTGCATACCTTGCGAAGATGAAAAAGGCAGGAGTTGAACATGTTGTACTCGAGGTGACAAGCCATGCGCTTGATCAGCATCGTCTTGCGGGACTGGCTTTTGACGGCGCGATTATTTTGAATGTTGCGCGCGAACATTTGGATTACCACAAAACGATGGAGCAGTATGCTGCGGCGAAAGAAAAGATTGTATCGCTTTTAAAACCGCATGCTCCGCTTGTAGGCAAGCAGGATGACAAAATCGTTCGGGATATGTTAGATAGGGCAGAAAAAAATGGAATAAAGACAATTTTCATGACCGCGCAAGATATCGAACATACAGAGACTCCTCTTGCCGGAAGTATTAATAAAGAAAACGCTGCTGCGGCGAAACTGCTCGCACGGGCGCTTGGCATTGCGGAAGAAAAAATCATGGCGGGAATTGATAGTGTGACTGCCGTACCCGGGAGAATGGAAGTCTTGCAAACCCCGCAAGGGTTTACCGTCGTTATTGATTATGCTGTAACACCCGATGCGCTGGAGCGGCTGTATGCGGATGTTCGCAAGCAAGCGGGAGATAAGAGGGTGCTTGCAATTCTTGGAGCGGCGGGCAAGCGCGATCGCGGGAAGCGTCCGGATATGGCGCGTGCCGTTGCCAAGTATGCGGATCGGATTGTTTTGACGCGCGAAGATCCGTGGACGGAATCAGAGGAACAGATATGTATGGATTTAGAGCAAGGCTTGCAAGGCGTTGCGCGGGAAAAATGGGAGAGAATTATTGACAGGAAAGAGGCCATTGCATTACTGCTAAATGATGCAAAGTCGGGCGACTTCGTTGTGGTGACGGGCAAGGGGGCCGAGCGCGGCATGGGAATCGGAAAAGAAATCGTGCCGTGGAATGATCGGCAAATTATCGAGCAGTTGCTCCATGAGCTTCGCTAGTTTCGTTATGATGCCTGTATGAAATCTCTTATTCTTATTATCGATACCGCCCACCCAACTGCTCGGATTATCTTGGGCGATGAGAACGCAATCCTTGGAAGCCGCGAGTGGGAGAATACGCCTAGAGTGGGGACGGAGCTGCTCCTCTCTATAGATGAAGTATTGCAGGAGGCTGGAAAAGAGAAACAGGATATTGCCCGGGTTGCCGTTCACGCCGGCCCCGGAAGCTATGGGGTACTGCGTTCTGGTATTACCACGGCGACTATTCTCGCGCAGGCGCTTGGCGCGGAACTTGCGGAAACGCAAGGAGAAACTGCGGAAGAGATGGTCGAGCATGCTCGAGGGGCGGAGGCGGTTTCTACTGTAGAGGCGAAATACTCCAATTGACCCCCTCTCGCTCCCCCTCATATGAGGGGGAGAAATTCCGAACTGCTTGCACCGCGAAGCCCGAAGGGCGAAGTGGTGTGGATAACTCACCTTGATTTTTAGGAAAATGGGCCTAAATGTCTTGACACGGTTTTACACACCCTATATACTCCATAGTATCGTCTTTGACGAGCAAGATCTGTGTGCATCAACAAATTTTGAAGAAACTTCAATAGTACTATTCCTGCCATCATGCACGGGTGGGATGTGTTCTATTTTTTTCGGATTCTTAATATAATCTCTCCCTAATTTTATATGCCAAAATCCCCGAGCGCCTCACCTCAAGGTGAACCTATGCGAAAGCGAAAGACATTTTCAGGATTCGCTGGACTTGTTTCCCACGTTCCTGATCTTCTCCGGATTCAGATTGATTCTAACGCATGGTTCTTTGAAGAAGGGCTCGCGGAATTATTTCAAGAAATATCCCCTATCGAGGATCACGCGGGCAACTTGGAGCTCCATTTTGTAGACCATTACCTCGACGTTCCAAAGCACACAGAAGAAACCGCTCGCGACCGCAATGCAACATATGAAGCGCCGCTTCGATGCGCAGTGCGGCTTGTTAATAAGAAAACCGGTGAAGTAAAAGAGCAGGAAGTATACCTCGGCGAGTTCCCTATTATGACTCCTCGGGGCACGTTTATTATCAACGGAGTAGAGCGCGTAATCGTATCCCAGCTTATCCGATCCCCCGGTGTATTCTTCTCCTCATCTAATAGCAAGGGACGAAATTGGTATGGCGCAAAGATTATTCCAAACCGAGGCGCATGGCTTGAAGTGGAAACCGCAGCCGATGGCGCTATCTATGTAAAAATCGACCGTAAGCGAAAAGTCGCCGTTACGGCGCTTTTGCGCGCAATGGGGATGGAAAGCGACGAAGCTATTATGAAGCATTTCGCTGCTATTGATACGGATAAAGAGAAGTCCTATATAAAAGCAACGCTTGCAAAAGATATTTCAAAAAACCAGGCAGAAGGATTGAAGGAGATTTATAAGAGGCTTCGTCCGGGAGACTTGGCAACAGTAGACAATGCGCGCCAGATGATCCATGACATGTTCTTCCGTTTTGACCGATACGATTTTGGAAAAGTAGGCCGACACCGCATTAACCAGCGCTTGAATCTTGAAGTGCCGGAAACTCCGGAACACCGAATGTTCCGCATTGAAGACTTGCTTGCTGTTATTGCAGAGGTTATCCGCTTAAACCAGACACAGGAAATGGCTGATGATATCGACCATTTGGGCAACCGCCGCGTGCGCGCCGTCGGAGAGCTTTTGCAGAATAAATTCCGCGTAGGCCTTGTGCGCATGGAGCGCATTGCAAAAGACCGCATGAGCAC
>CAZPRL010000050.1:0-5416 GCA_964589385.1 uncultured Candidatus Saccharibacteria bacterium
GCGCTTGAAGGGGGGCCGAAATTTATCACCGAACTTGGGCCGGGTCTCGGCACGCTCACGCAAGGACTCATAAGCCAGGGATACCATGTTCGGGCTATAGAAAAAGATGATGAATTTGTAAAAATTCTTCCCAACATGATGCCTGCAAAATTACGCAAGAATCTTGAGATTATTCATGGGGATTTAAAAGATATTGCATGGGAGCATCCTGAGCCATGGTCTCTTGTCGGTAACATCCCATACAATCTTTCCGGTTTTATTATTCGCCGCTTAACAAAGATGCAAACTCCTCCTCATTCCGCGATATTTTTAATGCAAAGGGAAGTCGCCGATCGCATTCTCATGCAAGATAATCTCATGAGCCTTCTCTCACTTTCCGTTGCGCTCTGGGGGTCTGCACAGCTCTTGCTGCAAATACCTCCTGGCTGTTTTATTCCGCAGCCCAAGGTACATTCCTCGCTTATTATGTTGACCCCATCACCAGATCAACTGCCCGTACAAAAGCGAGAAGATATCTTGGCAAAAGCAAAGCCTTTTTTCCAAGCAAAAAGAAAACAAATTGGACACACACTCAAAAGCGCATACAAAAAAACCCCTGATCAAATTCAAGAACTGCTGCAGCCGCTCAATATCTCCCATACCGCGCGGCCGGAAAATCTCTCCGCAGCAAATTGGATCGCTCTGTGTGATATACTGTAAGGCATGTCACGCCGCGTTATCATCGGCATTTTAATCCTTCTTATTGTTGGAATTATCGGAGGCACGATTGCGCTCATTTTTTCCCGTTTTCGTACTGTACAAGATACCGCGCAAACGCCACAGACAAGCTCTCTTCCGCAGGCGACCACCGGCGGCCAGCAAGTTCTCGATCCGACAGGAGATGCAGACAATGACGGCTTAAACAATGCAGATGAGGCTATTTGGGGCACGAATCCCGCTCATCCCGATACGGATGGAGATGGCTTTTTGGACGGGGAAGAGGTTGCGACAAGCCATAACCCGACCATCTCCAGCCCGAACGATAAGCTTCCGGCAGGATTTCAACCAAATCAGAATATCAATCCCTTAACCCCGGCCGCTCCGGCAACTACCTCCTTTGAATCATATTTCTCTGACTCCGTAGATGTTACGGGCGGCTCTAAAAACCTTACGCAAGAGTATGGGCGCGCTATTCCCGATAAAGAAAAGTCACCCGTGTCCTTAAGCACCTTCATTAGCACTCAACCTATTGTTACAACTCTGCCGCTTCTAAGCGATGCAGCCATTAAGACTCAAGAGACGTCTCCTGCAAACCTTGCGCAATATATGCGCATAGCAGGAAACCTCGAGCCAATTTCTGATCGAGCACGCCTTACAATAGCATTGAATGATTTTTTCGAAAGTCATGACACCTATGGCTTTGTCACAATGACCGACTCTGTCGCCTCATTTCAAGCTGTCGTAAAAAGCATCGCAGTTCCAACGGAAGCCATTCAATACCACAAAATTTTGGTTGGCTACACGGAACTCCTCGCTGGTACATTAAGCCAGATTGCGAGATATGATGATGACCAGGTAAAGGCGATGGTTGCGCTTCGCCAGCTCGATGCAATAGATCGACAATATTACCCTATCCTTCTACAAGAGCAGGAACGCTTGCTTTCTTTATCTCAATAAATCCGTAGCCTATGAATGAACTAAATCGCATCGGAATCAGAGTTATGGGAATTATTATCGTAGTACTTATGATTGTCTTCGGTATATGGAAAGGCATTGCCTTTGGAGTATCGCAATACCGCGTATCCCAAATTACTCCATCTCCAACTGTAGTACCAATCGCTTCATCGATGTCGCAAGAAGAAGATATCTCTCCCGAACTTACGCAACAGCTTTCAAGCTTTGCAGAATCTACCCAAGAAAGCCTCATCGGATACACAAAGCAATATGTTGATTCTTTGCCGACAAATAGCACACAAGAACAAGTACTCGACCAAAAAACAATCGAAGCTTTTGTAGATGCAAATCGCGGTTCGCTTTTACAGGATCTTCCGGCAGAAGTAATGAAGATATCAGCAAAGACAGGTAGGCAGGCAATCGTCGAATACCTCGATGCAATATCATCATCGCATAACAGCGCAATTGCAGCAGTAACAGGGGACATGATCATTGCAGCGCTTGCGAAGCAAGAGGGTGGGGAGGACACTCAAGCACTTGTGCCTATTCGCACCTCTATTGAGGGTAATTTAGTCATATTTGAAAGCGTTTCAGCGCCGAAAGAAGCGGAGGCTCTGCATACGAAACTTCTCCAATCAACTCGAGCGCTTCTGTATGCCGTTACGCTTCTGCAAAACATGAAAAGTGATTTCGTAGGAGGACTCATCGGACAGAAAAATCTTGCTGACTTGAACACGGCGTTTGCGGATATCTCCGCGCAAATTTTAGCACTCGAAACCAAGTACAATATCGAGTGACACATGTGATATAATAAGCATCACAATGCGTCGTATGCCAAGGGACTTTTTTATTCATTTTCAAACAGCCTGCAAAGTATTTTTCTTTGCCCTTTTTTCTATCAGCGTCCTGACATTTGCACACCCAGCATACGCTGATCCTCATGCTGTATTCTATACGGATCGCGCACAAGAGCAGTTTTTCTACAATTCCCTTGCCGCGCTTAACCAGGCGGATTTCGTAGAGCCGGGAACGGGCACTTACAGCAGAGGTGTACTACTTGATAGAAGAACCGGCACTGCGCAACAGCCACAACCCATAGCGCTTCCAAGCACGCCTCCTTTCGCGGGTGATGAAAATCCTCTGGTTACTTCTACAAAAACCGATTTACCTGCGATTCTCTCTCGAAGCATTACTTTGGAAGGCTATGATCTTTGGACTGCATATTTAGTCAATCAACTTGCCCTGGAAACAAAAACTCGCCGCTCTATCAGCGAACTTGCGCGAATATACTGCACAAACGGACTGGGACGAGAGGGTTGCAGCACAAATCCAGGCAGGTCCCAACAGCAAGAAACGGCCTTTATTAACGATTCCGCAACCTATAATCCAGAGATACTAGCGCTTGCTGGAGGATTGAGCGATGGCACAGCAGAGGAAGACAGTCTTAGGAAACGACTCACACAAAGGACGACTAGCAATGAAAGTCCAGACGAAAATGGTGCGGCTGTTCCTGCAACCACCCCAATTCCTAATAGCCTTAAGGTTCCCCGACCAAGCTTTTCGGACATTGCAAAGCTACGTGAGAACAATAAAGGGAAAACAGGGAATCTAGGCTTTGTAAACAATATCATAGGGGGAGTTATTAGTGCGTACTTTAACTCCGGCATAGACTCTGAGGCAATTAATGAAGTTACCGTTAACGAAGATGGCACAGTTGAAATTCCAGAAGATATCTCATTTGAAAAATATATACAAATTGCGAGCGGCCTTGGATCCATCCTGCATGGCTCTATCGATAATGCAGCAATCGCTCTGGAGGAAGGAGAGAAGGCCCGAAGAAATAGGGAGGACACGCGCTCGCTTGCCGATACCGTACTCGCAAGAGACAATAGCGGCGCAGTGAAAGCAATTGTACAAGCGCCATCCACGACTAAAGAAGAACTAATCGCAAGCCAAGCGACCCTTATTGCCAACAGTGATATTCACCAAAAAAGCGTTGCAACAAAAGAAATCACTATCCCAGGCAATGCACCAGCTCTTCCAGTACAGCAAACGACGCTAGAATCTTCCTCAAACACTCAAGCTGCTCTGCCGAATCAACCTAACGGCCAAGTAGCAGGCATTATTAGTGATTTATATGACAAATACTACAGAGACCCAAGCCCTTCAACAAATAATCCAAATACAGGATTAGTTCCTCCGCACGAAGAAGGGGGAACATACGAAGCTCTTCAGGCGCTCACGGGCGATAGAGGTATTCGAGAAAATCCGAATGATATCGATAAACAATGCGGGTTCTGCATTGCGCTCGATACGATCATTGGACAAACTCAACAGGGCCTACAAGGAACGCTTGATGTCATACAGGGAATTTACAATGATATTTATTGCGTATTCTTCCCCACGATGCCCGCTTGCACTAAAAAAGATGCATGAGTATGAAAAAGTTTCACCTTTCTTTCTTCATCCCCGTAATTTTCGGACTCCTATTACCCTTGCCCTCCCTTGCGGTTTCCATTTCGATATCTAGCCAATACGAAATTCCAACTAACGCAATCGTCACCAGCTCTGCTCTCGTAAAGCAGTGTACAGCTCTTACTCCCAATGCGGACGGAACGTGGCCGGAAGATAGCGAGAATGGATCTAGCTTCCTATTCTACTATCGATCACTACCCTTTATTGCCCAAGATCCCATTACCGGTGTCACAAATCTCTTTACGGGGCCCTCTGAAGGCCTTTATCGATGCTCTGCTGATATCTTTAGTCAGATTATTCAAGAAAGCAAAGAGCTTAATTGGTTTCAAAAGGCATTTATCGTAATAATCAATGTACTTCTTGGCGGCATCGATCTCGTCTCCGAATATTTAATTGGGTTTTTTGGAGGGCTCATGCTCTCCATGATAAAGACAGGGAGCTTCATTGGTAATGATATCGTAAAGGAAGGCTGGCCATTTATCCAAGGTGTTGCAAATCTTGGGTTTATCTTTGTACTTCTTTACATCGCACTTGCAACAACATTGCGCATAGAGTCTGTGAGCACTTCCGTTCAGCGCCTGTTGCCAAAACTGCTCATCGGAGCGATTCTTGTTAACTTTAGCCTTGTTATTGGGGGTCTCCTGATAGATGGATCCCGACTCGTAATGGCAGCTGAAATACGCCTGATGTCAGGAGGGCAAGTAACCCCGGATAATCTAAAAGACAAACTTCTAGAGCGCAGTCATTTTATTGAAGGACAGGTCAGTTCATGGGCTCCAACAAATTCTGGAGCACGCGGTAGTTTTTGGGCAACAATACTTCGCTTAGTTCAAGGTTCAGTATTCAGAGTATTATTGGCCGCTGCATTTGGCGTGGTGGCAGTTAATCTCTTTGTGCGATATATCGCCCTCCTTATTTTGCTAATTCTGTCGCCGATTCCTTATCTCGCCTTCATACTTCCAAAAACAAAGGGAATCTCTGATCAATGGTGGGGAATATTTCTCAAATGGGTCTTTTATGGCCCAATCGTACTTTTTTTCCTCATCATTATTACAAAGCTTCAGAATATAGACGTAGTAAGCGGGCTTCCCCAAGATGCGCCTGCTCTTGAGTCTGTTGCGTTTAGGGAATTTGTCCGATTTCTTATTATTATTGCACTCTTCTTTGTCGCAAATCACGTCGGGAAAAAGGCTGCGGGCGTGGGATCAGATGCGGTAATGAGCTTCGCTGCAAAGCATAAGCGTGCGGCTGCTGTAGGCGCAGCGACCATTGCTACGGGAGGGCTTGG
>CAZPRL010000051.1:0-5340 GCA_964589385.1 uncultured Candidatus Saccharibacteria bacterium
GGAATATGGTAGGGGCGGATAGAGAGAATGTTCTTTTTAGAATATATTCCTCGAGAAAAGGAGATATGCCATGCAAACGCAAGTATCTATAGATTCTGTATACGATAGCATCTTGAGCAGGTTTCTCGCCGCAGCTTCTTTGGAAAATCGCGAACAATGTACGAAGCTGATGCAAATCATGAGCGTAATTTCGGTTATACGATGGCTGTTCGAGTCTTTTGCGAAATGCGAAGGAAGGTCCAACGGTCCCAAGGGTCTTCGAAGCAGGTTTGGTGTAAAGATATCGAAGCTTACGAAATGCTTTAGGGATCTTGGCTTGTCACCCAAAGACTTTCGAGAGCAAGGCGCTACAGTCGGATCTCTTGTGTTCAAAAGCAGCTTCGGTCCGGAAATTCGAAAATGGCTCGAGGAATGAGTAAAAAGTGAAGGAGTTCTAACTCCTCTCCTTCGCCCCCTCCCCTGGATCATTGTGGTTCAGGGGAGTTTTTTATATTGAAGCAAGAAAAAACCCGTTGCGTGGTGTCCGCAACGGGTTTAAAAAACGTCTATTGTAATGTTCCCTTTCATGTAATTGGTAGATTTTCGATTTTAAGGGATGAAAATCTTCTCCGCAGTTCTTCTGTTAGTAATCGTCGTGCTTGCCAAAGTGGAAAGAATTCATCCCTTGAGGCTAAAAAGGGCGTGGAAACCTTACCATTGCCCCATACGTAAAGAAGGATTGAATCCGGATTGTAATCTCCTTCAAGAGGCATACTCCCGTCGCATTCGATGAGTCGATCGAAAGTAGATCGATCAACCATATAGACCCAGTAGCTTAAAGCTGCGTCACTCCTATACACGGAGCTTGCATGAGTACGGCGAAACTGTATTTCCCAAGCCTTATTCTTGTCAATGGAGAATAGACGACATTCTTCATTGACATGCAATGTATAGCCATCAGGGCGACATCCCCAACCAATTTCTGATTCAATCCAATGTTGGCAAAGAACGATACAGGGCCCCTCTAGAGGGAAACGCTTTGCAAGCGATCTTCTTGCGTCTTCATCAAGAAGTTTTGGTAGAAGAACGATCCCTTCATCTGTCGAATGAAAAGGTTTTACGGGATATGTGGGGCAGATTGCAAAATGATCACCAAGGCATACACAAGTATTGTTTGATATTATTTTCGGAATAGCACCCACAATATCCGCAAATTTCTCAGATGTTTTTCTAAGTAAGAGTAGAAAGTAATATGATCCTTGATGTAAATACGACATTCGTCCTCTCATAAAGCTTGGAGCTTCACACAACCAAAAATCAGTTCCAATAGGGATCTGACCAAAGGTTTCCTGAATTGTGGCTGGCGGGTTTTTGGGAATGTGAGAAATTTCATTCTTGCACTGCATGGTTTTCTCCTCAATTTTGAAAGTTACAGTCAGTATTGAACAGCAATTCAATATACAGAATTCAAAAAGATTTATCAAGATTATGCGGCTCAGGGAATTGAGCCATGGTAGTCTTACAATATGCCCGATCTTCTCTCCGTTAAACCATTTCAAGAAACGCTGCATGCCGGCATGTGCGGGCCTGCGAGCTTGAAAATGGTTCTTGCCTACTATGGCGTAGAGAAATCCGAATCAGAACTTGCTAAATTATGCAGCACTGATCCAACTCTCGGAACAAGTGCAGAAAGCATGAAGAATGCTGCCGAGCAACTTGGCTTTTCAGTTGAAATAAGAAACCATTGCACGCTTGATGACGTGCAAGGCTATCTTGATCGAAAAATACCCGTTATTGTAAATTGGTTTACGAGAGGAAGAAACGATTACCTGGAATCAGCAGTTGCTGATGGACATCTTTCTGTTGTGGTCGGATTAGATGAAAAGTTTATTTATTTGCAGGACCCTGAAATTGGCAAGCTTCGGCAAATTGCCCGTGATGATTTCTGCAAAATATGGTTTGATTTTTCCGGAGAAAAAATTGAGAAATGGGACGATATGATTATCCGGCAGATAATTGCGGTAAGTAAAGACTAAATATATAGTTAAGTGAATAGTATGGCAAAACAAGCTACATCATACGGACAAGCTATCGCAATGGGAGTTGCCCTGTGGGCTGTCGCAGTGCCCATATTTGGTATGTTGTTTGCAGGCATGACAATGCAGCTTCTCACTGGAGATTCTGGTACTCCTCCAATTTGTGTATCTCGATCATTGCCCATCGTAATACCAGGTATTCCAATTATATTAGGTCTTTTGATGACTGGGGTTATGTGGAAGCGTGAAAAAAAATTAAATAGCAGTGTATCTGCTGCCTTTCTAGCAACAGCTGCCGTGTTGATCATGTTTATTATTCCGATCCTGCCCATACTTCTTGTTGAGAATCTCTTTCCGTATTCTCCAGCTGGGATAGAACGAACTCAGAAGGCGTGTGAGAGATATGGTTTACACTTTGAACCCTAATTAGTCCGCAATTCTACAGGGAATTTTTATACCACCACCGGTTCTCTTTCCAGTACGATGCTGAATTTCTGCTCTACGGCGTTTTGAATATCTTGTGCGAATAGAAGCACCTCGTTCGTACTGGCTCCTCCCCTATTGATAATCGCAAGGCTATGATTTTCTGATATACCGACATTGCCGTATACGGTTCCTTTTGAAAAGCCGGCATGCTCTACCAGCCAGGCGGCGGATAATTTCACCAGCGGAGTTCCGTCGCTTTTGCTGCCTGCGGGATAAAACGGGATTTGATCGGGAATTCGAGACTGTATTTTCGTAAGAAGCATTGCGGGAATAATCGGATTGGTAAAAAACGATCCGCACGAAACGCTATTGGGATCATCCATGCGTATGACCATAGATTTTTTTGTGCGAAGCGAAAGTACGGCTTCGTGGACATCGGAAAGTGTTGGCGATGAGCTTTCTGCGGAAGCTTGCACAACAGCGGCCAGCTCCGGATATTTTATATCGGGCTCTTTGTTCGGCGTGAGGCGAAACGTAACCGCAGTGATGATATATTTGCCCTTATCTATATCTTTAAACCGGCTCGTGCGATAGGCGAACTTGCATTCTTCATTAGAAAAACGAACAGGCTGTTTGGTCTCGCGATCAAGTACGTCTACATACTCTATAACCTGCGCAACCTCCGCGCCGTATGCGCCGACATTTTGAAACGGCGTGCCGCCGCATGAACCGGGAATGCCGGACATGCATTCAAGCCCCGTAAGATTTTGCGCTACCGCATATTGCACCACAGCATCCCAATCCTCCCCCGCTTGCGCGGTGAGCAATACGCCATTGCCATCTGCTTGCGAGGCGATGCCTTTCGTTTGTATATGAATTACCAGTCCGGTAAACCCTGTATCGGAAAAAATCGTATTGCTTCCCCCGCCTAGGATATGAATAGGCAGAGACTTTTCTTGCGCATACGAAAGCGCAGCAATAACATCTTCTTGCGTGCTGCAAGCAATATATTCTTGCGCAGGACCGCCCACACGGATAGTGGTAAGCGGCGCGAGGGGGATGTTTTGCTGGATGTTCATAGAGATAATATAGTATACCCCACTCCGTCCCGCCATAGCGGGACTTCGCGGGGTTGACCAAAAAGTTGGTCAAAAAAACCATCGATCCTTCGATGGTTTCGGTTTCGGAGTGGAACGCGAGTTAGCTCCGAAGCCAGAATCGGAACGGCCGTTAATATCTGATCACGTGCCGGCGAATGCGTGTGCCATTCGGCTTAGTGCGTTCAACGTACCTTTCGATATACCTTCGCTGCAACGGTGCATATCCGCCGTACCCGTATCCGCCGCCATAACTGTTCCAGCCATATCCATAACTGGCGGGCAAAATGCCGACCTGTGGGCCATACGAAGGGTAGCCGTTGTATGGACTTGGGTGGAATCCCATTCCGTAGCCGCCCCGTGTTTGAGCCGATGCCGTCTGTGGTGCGATCGAAACGAAGAAAATAAGAGTTCCTAATGTGAGGACAAGAGCGGGCCACTTCATGATAAGGCTCCTTGAACTTGAAAAGATCAACCAATCAAAAGTTGATACGATATCAACTTACTTCAAATATACTACTTCTTTACCAGGAAAATGTCAACCCCGGTCCGTACCAAGGCATCGGAGACGACCAAAACCCAGCTCCATAGCCGCCGAATCGAAAACTAGGGCGCCCTCCAAGGTATAAGTTCCGGCTCGGAATAAACCCTGCTCCGTAATTTGCCGCATAGATAATATCAGGGTTGATAGTACCACCTACAAGCGCCGGAGATGGCACAAACCCCGCTCCATAATTGGATGCAAAAATAGCAGTGGGCTCATAGCTTCTATACGGATATTCCTCTCTTGTCTGTGCCGATGCCGGAAGCGCAAAAATGCTCAATAGAGCGATTTGGGCTGCAGCAGATAGGATGAGTGCTTTGATTTTCATAACACTGCATCATACTCTTATATATAGATTTTAGCAAGACTTTTTGGCTAATCTGCGATATTTCGCTTTACGGCCATGACCGTCATAATGGCTGCGCGCTCCTGTTCATCGAGCTTCATCCGGATATATTTGGTAGCGCTGGCAAGCTGCGGGAGCAAAACATACTCGAGCGCGTTTACTCGTCTGCGGGTAATTTCAATTTCCTTTGCCAGAAGCTCGGCTGTCTTTTCGACAGTAACTAATTGCAAGAGAAGCGGAAGCAATTTCTGAAACGAGGCAAGCGCAACGTCCAGTTCTCGCGACGTTTCCCATACGCCTATTTCTTCATTTTTTGATTCCAGTGAAACGGTGAATTGAGGGGTAGTTACTCCCATCATCGTTTTTTGATCAACAGAAAGAGAAACCGAGTATGGCTGCAATTGGCGGATGATCGCCGTTGCTTCCGGAAGCTGGGATGCCTGCGCGAGAATAAAATGCTGGAGCGATTGTGCAAGAAGGGTATCCACTTGCATGCGCAAGTCTTTCGCCTCCCGAATAATCTTCAGGAATTCTCGCATGAGCCCGTCGCGCTTATCTTTGAGGAGCTTATGGCCCTTCTTTGCAAGCTGGGTGCGCTTTTTTGTGCGCAGCAGCTCCATGCGGGTGGGATTAATGGGCATACTTTTCTATCTGCTCCGGTTTGAGGCGCTTGAGCTCGCTCTTCGGCAGAATGGAAAGCAATGTCCATCCGATTAAAAGAGTGTCTTCTATGGTGCGGTTTTCATCCACTCTCTGGCGTACGAATTCATCTTCAAACCGTTTTACGAATTCCAAATACTTTTTGTCCGTTTCGGTGAGCGAGCCTTCCCCGAGAATCGTTGCAAGTTCGCGCACTTCTTGGCCCCTTGCATAAGAAGCGAACAGCTGATTGGCGACTCCGCTGTGATCTTC
>CAZPRL010000052.1:0-5326 GCA_964589385.1 uncultured Candidatus Saccharibacteria bacterium
CGTTATTCCCACCATCGTCATTACCGCCATCATCGCCGCCGGATGATGAATCGGTTTCGTCGTTGTCAGAGTAGTCATATGACGCAGGATTGTCCGGGTTGCCATCTGTATGGCAGCCGGGATCTGCAGAGTCCGCGAGGGTGTCTTCAGGATCCGCATTATCTATTTCGTCGCTGCATTGGGCAATGACGGTAACGTTTAAAGTCTTGTGCGCTTTGCTTCCGGTTACGCTATTTGCGCAATTGATCTTGTAGGAATAGAGTCCTGCAACAGACAGTGTAACGGGTTCAGATCCCGCAGTTGCTTTGTTTCCTGTCCAATTCCTTGATGCTTTGCAGGAATCAGCGTTCGTAGCCGACCAGGAGAGTGTTGCCGGAGTGTTTACTTCGATATCGGGAATGGGATTAGTCATGCCGTTTAAGAGGAATGTAATCGTGACGGAGTTTGCAGAAGGCGGCGGGCAGGACACCGTTATAGTTGCGGTGGACGTATTATTGTCCTCTGCCGGATCGCTGTTGTCGCTTATGACCGTAGCCGTGTTTGTGACTACTCTATTGCATGCCAGCGGAACGGGATTAATCGTAGTCGTTGAAGGCGTGCCCGGATCGGTTGGATTTTCGGGGTCGCTCGTAGTATCTATAGGGTCGCTGCATGTAAGCGTATCAATCTGGCCCGGATTTCCTGCGGCTCCTGCATTGCGCGTAGTGAACGTTTGGCTCGATTCTGACCAGGTGGCAATAGTGTTATTCCAAGGAGAGTCGTAGTCTCGGGTGGTGTAATTGGATACCGTAGCGTACCCCTTCAGGCTGCAAAGCTTGAGGGCGTTTGTGGAAGTCGAGCGAACGGAGTCAGCTATGATGGTTCCGAATGTTCCCAGGCTGTTAATGAAGATGATCGGAGCCTGTTGATATGTGAAGGTATAGGTCGGAGGGGTTGTTGGCGAAGGAGTTGGCGTTGGTGAAGCGCTCGTCCCAGGTGTCGTTGTAATAGTTCCTTGGATGAATGAAAGTGTAATAGTCTTTGTCTCATGCGCAGCGAGCACCGGAATTGAGCAAATGACGGTATCCCCTGCTTGAGCACATCCGGATGTGCTCTGACTTGCATCCCAAGCGAGTCCTGCGGGAACGTTGTCGCGTACTACGACATTTTTCGCATCGGCATCGCCTTTATTTTCTACGGTAATCGTATATGCAATATCCTCATCCGGTTCGATGGAGTCCGGCGCAGACTTTATGATCGACAGATCTGTTTCAGACGGCTTGATATTGATCCACGAGTACATGGACTGCAAGGCTCGAGGCACTGTCGTTGAGAACTCTTCCGCATCTTCCGCATCTACTCTGTTCAAGTAGAAAAGCCACAGCAGCGTTGTGTCGGTCAGGCTTTCCGGCAAAGTGATAGATCCTGTGTGATTGAGCGCAAAGTCACATTTGTGTCCGCAAAACCGGTGAGATCCTGAATACCACAGCAATCGGTCGAATGACCCGACTGATGCATCATCGCTGGTGCCGTTAATGAATGTGTATTTATTCCACTGGATTCCCTCCGGTCCTGTAATATTGAAGAGGAACGGACGATCAAATCCCTTCTCTTCGTCGCTTAAGGAGGTGCGGTCTTCTGCCGTCGCTTCTATGTTCGTGGCGGTAAGCGCCTTCTTTCCTCCGTTTCGAAGGTTATATACCGCAATTTGTACGCGATCTTCTGTCGCGTTATAGCAAGAAGAATATTTGATATCGAGTGCGACGGGAATATTCGCAGGATCAACAGGCTCATCCACCATGTCGTTGTCATGCAATGGCCGGTTGATGGTAACCGATATCATGTAAGAAGCCTGGAATTGAGTAAGCTGGACGCCTTCTCCGGGATTCGATGCGAAATTTCCAACCGCTCGTGCGCTTGGGGAGTGCAGGGATGCTGCGCCAAGCAGTAATGCGCCTGCTAGTGCGAGGATAGCGACAGGAGGTACTCTTCTTTTTTGCACCACTACCGCAATGATAAGGAGAATAACGAGAATTGTTACGATAAGAATCGTTTTAATTCCG
This sequence comes from uncultured Candidatus Saccharibacteria bacterium, assembly GCA_964589385.1. GTDB lineage: Bacteria > Patescibacteriota > Andersenbacteria > UBA10190 > UBA10190 > HO2-45-11b. Next base: position 2,043 of record CAZPRL010000052.1, read on the forward strand.
GTAGGAGCCTGTATGACTGTCTCAATGGCGCTTGCGGTTTCCTGTTGCGGCTCTCCCGTACCCGCAATATGGGTTTCATAGGTATCTAGCACGTTGCCCGTTGCTTCGTCTGTAAGCGTGATGCGAAGCCCCGGCTGAGCAAGCATCTTCCCGGTAGGAAAATCTACGGTAAATGTTCGAAGAGCTGCGTTGAGCGATGGGAATGAGGTCGATTTTTCTTGAAGAACAGAGGAACCGTCCAGAAGCGCGATGGTTGCGCGGGCATTAATGGTTGTTTGGTCATCTGCAGGACCTGCAATTTCTATCTGCGTTGATGCGTTTTGTGCGTCAACGGAAATGAATCGGGCGGAAATAACGCGTGCGCTGCTGCCCGCCACCACCCATCGGTATTGCCCAAGGGACGATACGCGGGATCCGGATTCATCCTCAAATGTAAGAGACGCATAATATGCGCCTGGCGTAGATGATGCGGCAAAGTCGAACGGTCCGGTCCATGTTTCCCCTGCTGCAATAGGGGCAATGGCTCCTTGCTTTGTTTCAAGCACTTCTCCGGCTAGTTCGAACTTTCGAACAGTAACAACCGGTCGAGCGGAAACGGCAACGCTGCTGCTGTTTGTTGCCTCCAGCAAAATAGAGAGCGCTTCGCCCGGTTGCACAGTTACTCCTTTGAGCGGATCAAACGTGCCTCCATGCGCGCTAAGCGCCGTATTTGCGATAAGCAAGAACGGCTTGTCCTGGGAAGCAAGTGATACTGCCTGGTCGTCCCAGCCATATCGATTTCCGTTTGCAGTCGTAACTTGAAGGCGTATGCGGTATCTTCCTTCAGCAACTGCAGGGGGGGTATAAGAAAACGGAAGTGTCTTTCGCTCGTTTGCCTCGAAGGATGCCGTTACGGGCAAAAGAACGCGATCATAGACTTGCGCGTTGTCAATTTGCAGCGCAGAGGCTGCAGCTTCCGGCGGCAGGTCCAGTAAAAGAAGCTGCATCCCGATGCCTCCGAATGCTGCGTTATTTCTATTTTGCACATCTACGGTTCCGGAGATGATTCCTTGCGAAAGATTCTCTTGATTAATAACGATATTTCCTACTCGAAACGATGGTTCGAGCCATGCCGATTGTCCCGATGTATCTTGTGTCTCTTGCGCATATGCATGCTGGCTTGGCGTGATAAGAAGCAAGCTTGCTAGCGCAATTATGCTAACTTTTATGCATCGGAACAAATGTTTCATACGGCTTGAAGAAAGATTAGAAATATTGCCATAATAGTAACATAAAAAACAAACCCCCGCTTTTCTAGCGGGGGTTTGATGTTGAAATCTTGTATTACAGATTCAAGTCGTCGATTGCGTCTTCTACAGACTGCTTTGGTGCTTCTTGCGCTGGGGTTTCCGCTGCAGGAGCGGAAGCTTCAGGAGAAGCTGCCTCAGGAGTTCGCACGGGGCGAGTAGATCCTTCCGGTTCATTGATCTTGAGGTTTACGCGCGCATTGTTGCGTGCACCGATTACTCGAAGCAATGTACGAATTGACTTCGCTGTCGCTCCTTGTCGGCCAATGATTTGGCCCATGTCTTCCGGGTTTACGGTCAGGGTAATAAGGACACCCATTTCATCAATCGTCCGGTCGAGCTTAACATCGTCCGGGTGGTCTACGATAGACTTAACCACGTATTCCACGAACTCTACGTCGTGTGACTGTCGATCATTTTCCATAGGAATTTGGTATGAGCTGGTTAACAATTAATGCTCATAGGATAGCAAAAAGCTCGGATTTCGTCAATTGTGTTTCTTTTTGCCCGTTTATGCTGCGGGGGTTTCCTCGGTTGCCTGAGCTGGTTTTGGAGTCCAGAGCGCTTTCTTTTCTCCGGTAAGAATCTTGTGGGTGATTAAAAGGTTGTGGACGGTATCAGAGGGATGTGCACCTTTTGCAATCCATGTCTTAATCGCATCGGCTTCAACAGAGAATTCGTCGGTATGCGGATTATAATGCCCCAAGTCTTCGATAAACTTCCCTTTGATGGGAGCATGACCGTCAGCAACAACAACGCGGTACGTGGCATATCCGCGTTTTCCTCTTCGTTGGAGTCGAATTCGTAACATAGGTGCAATCGTAGCGTACGAGCGAAAAATGGTCAAGTGTCAAGATATGGAACTACACTTGTATTTCCTGGGTATGCGCTGATGCGATATCTTGCAGCTTAACGGAATAAAGGTGAGATGTGCCGTCTGTATGCATGGTAACTCCGTACAATACATCGGCGACAGCCATGGTTTCTCGATTGTGGCTGATAACGATGCTTTGCGTTGCCTTGGATCGAGAGCGGAGCAAATCGGCAAAACGCTTTGAGTTTGCTTCGTCGAGCGCAGCGTCTACTTCATCGAAAACAATAAACGGAGGGTTTTGTACTTCGAGGATGGCAAACAGAAGCGCAAGAGACGTAAGAGTCTTCTCTCCTCCGGATAAAAGGCCGATATGGCGCGGCCGTTTGTTTGGCGGAACCACGGTGATGTCGATACCGTCTTCGGATACCGAAAGTTCTGCGCTGCCACCGCCAAAGAGTTGGGTGAAAAACGATCGAAAGAGAGACTGAATGCGGGCAAACTGTTCTTGGAAATTTCGCCGCATTTGATCCGAAGTTTCCTGGATGGATTGCTCGATAGATGCCATGGTCCGCTCGATATCTGAAAGCTGATTTGCTAAAGAGTCATGCCGCAGCTTTGCTTCTTCGTATTCCTTTACAACGATCGGATCTTTTTCTCCGATTGCTGCTATTTTGGAAGATAGTGATTGCAATTCTCCCGGCGTAGGAGGTTCCTGATCGGCAGGAAGCGATGTCGCAATTATCGCAAGAGCCTTTGTTCCGAACTCGCGCAGTATTTCTTGCTCAAGGAGTGCAAGGTCTTTTTGCGCTTGGTCTTGGGCGATTGCAATCGCGCTTTCCTCTCGCTGGGCATGGATTTCCTCTCCTCGCGCTTTTTCAATATCTGCCGTCGGATATATCACCCGTTGCTTCGAAGCTGGCAGCTTTTGATGTTCCAATGCCGTAAGCGATGCAAAGAATGCTTCTATGGAAGCAAGTGCATCTTGCGCACGATGCGTATCAACGGCTTTATGGGCGAGCATGTCTTGCAATATGGTCCTGCAGTTTTCAAGTAAAGATTGCGCTGTCTGCACCCGATTATTTGGCGGAATGCCGCGACCGTTTTGAGGCGCTGCCTGCAGTGAGCGCAGTGCGCTTTGTTCAATGAGAAGGCGTTGTGTTTTGGTCTCATTAATGCGCGATTTC
>CAZPRL010000053.1:0-5215 GCA_964589385.1 uncultured Candidatus Saccharibacteria bacterium
AATCCTTGTTCCGCCGAAAGCGGACGTAATAAAGGCGATTATTGCCGCGGAAAGCATTCCTGCAAATGCTCCTCTGCCAGATAAAATGCCGAACGCCGCCCCGAGGCTGATTGCGACAAAGCTCACCGTAAGTCCGGCAATAATATTCTGCATAAGCTCTCGTCCTGTAATGTTTTGCATTCCGATCATAAACAAAAAAGAAAAAATAAAACAGCTCCTCAAAAGAGAAGCTGTGACTAATGAGTTCAGTATCAGAATATTTTCCTTGGTGTCAATAGTATAGGCTATTGATATAAGTGATTTTGTATGGTTTAATTTTCCTGTGAACATCATGCAATCAGTCATCCTCGGCGCCGTGGAAGGCATCACGGAATTTCTTCCCGTATCGTCAACGTTTCACCTTATTCTTACTGCGAAGTTGCTTGGCCTTGCGGAAGACGGCTTCCAAAAAGTATTCGAAATTGCCATCCAATCGGGCGCAATACTCGCTGTGGCGGCAACGTTTACGACAACGCTGCGAAATGATAGGCAGCTTGGCAAAAAGGTCTTTGTCGCATTCATTCCCACTGCCCTTGTAGGATTTGCGCTCTACAGCCTGATTAAAAATGTTTTCTTGGAAAACTTCTTCCTCCAGATAGGCATGTTTATCGCAGTCGGCATACTCTTCATTTTGTTTGAAAAATATTCTTCGCATGCATACTTGAGAAGCCTTGCAGACATTACATATAAAGAAGCGCTGCTGGTAGGATTTATTCAAAGCCTTGCGGTAGTTCCGGGAGTATCGCGCGCGGGAGCGGTCATTCTCGCCCTTATGATGCTCTCCGTGAACCGCAAAGACGCCGCGCTATTCTCATTCCTCGTTGCAGTACCGACCATCCTTGCAGCCGGCATATTCGATGTCATAAAATCCCGCGCAGATATCGCAACCGGGCAGGATGTTCTTCTCCTCGCAATTGGAACAATTGCATCGTTTGCGGTTGCGCACATGACGCTTGCATGGCTGCTCAAATACCTGCAAACACACACCATATCTCTGTTTGGATGGTACCGGATAGCGCTCGGATCCCTTCTTATTATCGCAGCCGCACTGGGCATTATCTGATCTATGAACATCAAGCAAACAGCCTTAGCTTTTCTAGTAGCACTGGGCATATCGGCAATTTGGACGTGGTTTAATACATACGAATACATCGGAACAAATATGTATCTGTTCAACAGGATCAACATGTTTCCCTTTGCGCTCTGGACCATCGGGCTGACATTGCTCTTTCTTGTACATGAGAACATACGGGGACGCTTCCGGTTTTTAAAAACCGCCTTGTTTTATTTGATCGCGCTCGGAATACTGGAATCATTCGGCTATTACGTACTCAATATCCGATTGAATTCAAACGAACCAAGCCTGTTTAACCTTGGAATCATCCATGCAAAACCTCATATGAAATTATTTTATCTCATAGCGGGTACGGCATATATTACGCTGCTTCACGGCATCTTTCATGCAAAAAAGATTACTCATCCTAAGCATTAGCATTGTCGCGCTTGCAGGCGTTCTGTGGTGGTATCTCGGATCGCCCCAGCGCTTTGCATTCATGCCGACAAAGCGTGCCACGCCGGTAGGCACAGAAAAGCTGCCCATATCCCCAGAGGCAGAAAAGATGCAAGATAGGGAAATTATTGCGGAAAATCTGGAAATTCCATGGGAAATTGCATTTTTACCGGATAAAAGCATGCTCGTAACCGAACGCCCGGGACGCCTGTTGCATATCGGATCAGACCGCAAAGCGATACCTATTGCGGGCGTTTCCCATACGGGAGAAGGCGGCTTACTCGGCATGGCGCTGCATCCGGATTTTGCGCAAAATAATCTGCTGTATATTTATCTCACCACAGAAACGCCGTCCGGGCTTACAAACCGCGTTCAACAATATACGCTTCAAAATAATACGGTAACAAACAGAAAAACTATATTAGAAAATATTCCGGGATCGAGGTTTCATGACGGAGGAAGAATCGCATTCGGACCGGATAAAAAACTTTACATTACAACCGGAGATGCGGGACAGGAACCGCTCGCGCAAAACACAAACAGCCTTGCCGGAAAAATATTGCGCATCAACGACGACGGCTCCATTCCATCTGATAATCCGTTTGGCAATGCAGTATTTTCGTTTGGGCATCGCAATCCTCAAGGAATTACATGGGATGCATCCGGAAACCTCTGGGCCTCCGAGCACGGCAGGTCGGGAGCAGAGTCCGGATTCGACGAAATAAACCTTATTGAGAAAGGGGAAAACTACGGCTGGCCGAACATTGAAGGGAGCGAAGCGCAAAGCGGCATGGAACCCCCCAAGGCCCACTCCGGCGCATCGGAAACATGGGCGCCTTCGGGAGCTGCAATCTATAACGACTCCCTGCTCTTTGCCGGCTTGCGGGGAGAAGCGCTGTATGAAGCAAAGCTGTCCGGTAAAAATATCGAGAAAACCATTGCCCACCTGCCGGGACAATTCGGCCGGCTTCGCACCGTTGCAGTCGGGCCTGACGGCATGCTGTATATCCTGACAAATAATACGGACGGCCGAGGCAACCCAAAAAGCGGCGATGATAAAATAATCAAAATAAACCCCGAATTAATTGGGCTGTAACCTCTCTACGCCTTCACTTTTCCTTGGTGCCGTAAAGAAAAATAGATTTCAACGAGCGCAAGACACAAACTTACCGAAAGCGGGCCAAGAAGAAAGCCGAGCGGGCCGAAGAATGCCAACCCGCCAATCACCGCCAAGAATGCCGCCAAAGGATGCAACTGTATCCCTTTTCCAATAATCCTTGGACCGAGAAAATTATCAACGAGGCCCACAGCCGTCGCACCCCATATCGTAAGCCCGATACTCGCGATCGGATGTCCCGAGAAAAAGAGATATAGTATTGCCGGCAAGAGAACCAAGGCGGTACCAATGCCGGGTACTAGAGAAGCGACTGCCGCTACGCTGCCCCACAGCACGGCATTGGGCATGCCAAAAATCGCAAACCCCACGCCCGTAAGCAGCCCCTGAAGAATACTTACAGACAAGCTGCCTTTTACAACCGCAGCTACCGCCAGCTTTAAGCGGCGCACGATGAATTCATCATCCTTATCCAGAAGCGGGCTTAATTTAATCACGTACTCCTCAAGCCGCCCCCCATCTTTGAGCAGAAAGAAGAGCGAAACCAAAAACACGAACATCATGAACGCGCCCTTTGCAACGCTCGAGAAGAATGAACCGAGATTTTGTACGATGCCGCCAAGCGCCTCGCGGACGTAATGGCCGATATCTACATGAAATTCTTGCGGAATAGGAAAGAGAGCGCGCAGCGTTGCGATACCTTCTTCGGCAGTAGAGAGAAGTTCCGCCTTTGTGCCGCCTGCAAGAGAGGAATACAGCTGTCCGGATTCTTTCAGTATCTGCGCGCCAAGAAATGTAATGGGAAGAATAACTAAAATAATAGAAAATACGGTTGTAAGAAATGCGGCAATTCCCTCATGTCCGCGCATAGCCCGCAACACTCTTTGATACATAGGCTGAAACAAAAAGGCAAACACCCCCGCAAGGATGAGTGTTCCTAAAAACGGCTGGATAACCAAGTAGACAATAACGATAACAATCGCGAGGCATACGAGAAGAAAATGGATAGAAACGCGATCCATCACATTTGTTCTGTTATCTTTCCATCAAAATGCTCATCGTCATGTATCGCATCCTCTTTTGTCTGATGCAGAACTCCATCGCGATGATGCGGCGGACTGTAAATCGTATACAGCTTGAGCGTATCTGTACCGGATATATTTACAATATTATGCTTTGCCCCCGCCGGAACTACTACCGCGCTTCCATCGGAAATAGCATGCTCCACTCCGTCAATAATAGCTTTGCCGGAGCCCTGTTCGATGCGCAAAAACTGATCGGTATCTTCATGGACTTCTTCCCCGATATCCTCGCCTATCTTGAGGCTCATCAATACCAGCTGGCTATGGGAAGCGGTATACAACACCTTTCGAAATGCATCGTTTTCAATCGATAATTGCTCAATGTTTTGGATATATCCGTTCATACAGTAAAGATACACTCCCCCGCGAGAAATATCTATTTCTTATTTATATACTTCCACAGAGCAATAACTCCAAGCACAAGGTTAATCATAACGAGCAAATAGACAATCCATCCGAACGCCATCATGCCTCCGCCGTAGGTGCCGCCCATAAAATCATAATTCCACATCATATATATCACCGCCCTTCCTGTTATATGGTTATAAGATTTTTTTCCGATCGTTTTAATGATACCGCATTTACGGCAACAATAATCGAAGAAATACTCATAAGAAGAGCAGCAACTTCGGGTCGGAGATATATGCCGAAACTCGGATACAGCACCCCTGCCGCAACAGGTATCGCAAGCACGTTATAAATGGAAGCCCAAAACAAGTTCTGCTTCATTTTGAGCACCGTCGCTTTGCTTAAGCGGATTGCGCGCAAAATATCTGCGGGATCGGATTTCATAAGGACAACATTGGCGGTTTCAATGGCAACGTCGGTACCCGCGTCGATTGCAACTTCCGATGTAGGAATAACTGTTTCTTTCCCGCCTCTTACAACGCGAGCCTGCGATGGTACTAAGTTCATGAGCGCCTGAAGCGCATCTGTCGTGCCTCTGCGCGACTTCATCTCCATCCAGTGTCCGAATAGCACAAATGTAATAAGCATCGCTGCTGCCTCGTAGTAAGAGTCGCTGCTACCCATCAACGTAAGCGCGATACTGAATCCATACGCAGCCGTAATTCCGACCGCAATTAAAACTGCCATATTCACGATTTTTTGCTGAAGAGCCTTGTAGGTTGAATAAAGAAAAATCCACCCGCTGTAAAAAAACACGGGGGTTGTAATAATCAGCAGCAGCCAAGGAGCCGGAATGGGTGATGGAAGCGGAGCGCCAAACAGCATTTCTCCCATAGGAGAATAAAGGATAATTGCAATCGTCAGAACAAATGCAAACCAAAACTTATTGCGAATATCGCGCTCCATAAGCGCCGCCATTTCGCGTCCGGCAAGTCCGCCATGCTCCATGCCCATCGTCATTGCCATGCTCATTCTGAATTTTTCCCGCCACGTCATTTCATGAGATTGACCTTCTTTGGCCGGCACTAAATTCATCCCGCATTTCGGACATCTCCCGGGAGA
>CAZPRL010000054.1:0-5215 GCA_964589385.1 uncultured Candidatus Saccharibacteria bacterium
GGTTCAGAAATAGCAGAGACTCTTTGCCAAGCTGCATTTCTGGAGGGAAAGAAGAATATGGGATGCGGGCATTGAAGGCGAGGAGGGGATACCAAGAGTTGCTCAGGAGATTCGCGAAGCAAGTCCGACAACTGGGCCAGAATTTCAGTAAATTTTGCGGTGCAGGACGGCAAGACAGCAAAGAATGCCGCAGCGCCATGTTTGCCGGGAGTCAACAGTACTCCTCGCGTGATTCCCGGTGTGCATGTGACGCAAAGGTACGTCGCTTTTGAAATACCGCAGGCAGACCCGCCGGCGATGCATGCCCATGTGCTTTGATTGCATAATGGACACTTTGGAAGGGACTTGGGATGAAACACGGTGAAATCCTTTCAACGCTAGACTAGGGAGGGTTGGAAATGAGCTGCCAGAATAGGCACCGGTATATTTATAGTACATATATAGAATACTGTCAACAGGGAGTATTTTTGTCAGTATTGTTTGACAAAGAATGCTTCAGCAGTATGATGGAGGTGTACCGCATAGGCGGACTTGAACATTCTATTTTTATTGCATTTCACACTGGCCTCAATGGAAGGGGTCGGTACATTTCGTTGGTTCCGCTAAAAAGGAAAGCGGGGATTGTATGGGAGTCATTTATAGGAATGAACAGCACAGCGGTAAGGACGTGACAACGCAGACGTTGCCCAAGATACTTGGGCTGACGAAGCAAGAAACAATTGAGTTTCATTCCTTCGTAAGCCAGCGTCCTCGTCCGGGTCTGTGCGTGTGTCCTGTCTGCAACAAAACATTCGGCAAGGGAGAGACAGCGCTTCTTATCTGTTCGGAGGAAGATGGAAAGAAGACGCTGCGGCTGGTGCATGACAATGACCATCTGCCTCAGGAGATCAGCCTGGTTGCGATCTACAGCGGGACCATGAACGACGCCGATCTTAAAGGCTTCAAGGAGATTTTGTTTGAAAACATTGCGGCCTGCAAAGTCGAACATATCGGCGCTAACAGAGGTGGAGAAGACTTCAGAAAGCACAGGCGAGAGCATAGCGCTCCGCGAAAACAACTTCCGGAAAGGATTCCGGTTAGCAGCAGGTGAAAATGCAAGAAGCAATCGATAGCTACCTTCCCGGGTTCGGGGTTTACATAGAGGAGAGTTTGATTCCAGTCGTTCGCTCCTTAGTAAATCCCGGCCCGGTTTTTCTTTACCCGAAATGAACTTGACAAAACATAAATAACAGCTATAATAGTAAGTTGGTCTTTATATATGAAAAGAGGGTAATTCTGTGGTAAAGAGCAGCTTTGCGCGATATAGGCAGTGCAGTCTTTCGCTTCGCTACTCTTGAGCAAAAAAGCGGTCGTAGATACCTACTGCGTCTGTGACTTTTTTTAAAACTCTTTGCCACTGATTTACGTTCATTTCTTGCATATCGGCCTTCGGTTCCGTATACTCATACGTTGCTCGCATTTTTAGGTTTTGCTGTGAAGCGAATCTTAGGTAATGCGTGCAATTCGTTGCATGCAGTGATCTTTCCTTTTATGAGCCCCGTTTTGAAGGAGCGGGGTGCATCCCAGGCCTTAACCGGCAGGCATACGACCTTTGTTGCGTTCGCGCAACTCTGGGAGAGTGGGCGCAATATGCTATCTATATTGTGCATAGTCTCCCGTTGTCGTACTCTGTAGGATATGCAAGAGAACGCGTACAGAACTCACACGAGCCGAGAAGTTTCTTCCAAAGATATTGGAAAGTCTGTTCGAATGTCCGGATGGGTCGCATCCCGCCGAGACCATGGCGGCCTTATTTTTATTGATCTGCGCGACAGCTTCGGCGTAATTCAGCTGACGTTTAATCCGAAGCTGTATGAAGCTGCATGGAAAGCGGCCGAGATACTCCGCGATGAATATGTGGTAACTGTTACGGGCGATGTAAAAGCGCGCCCCGCAGAAATGGTCAATAAAAAACTGGGAGAAACAGGCACGATAGAAATAGAAGTATCGGAACTGAATATTGAAAGCGCATCGGAGCCGCTTCCGTTTGCAATCGGGGACACGAGCGTGAATGAAGATATTCGCCTTACCTATCGATTTTTGGACCTTCGTTCGCAGGCAATGCAGGCAATGCTCAAGAAGCGCGATGAATTTATGGTTGAAGTGCGAAGCTTTATGCGCGGACAAGGATTTACGGAAGTACAAACCCCTATCCTTGCAAACTCGTCTCCGGAAGGAGCACGGGATTTTTTGGTGCCATCGCGCCTGCATCCCGGAACATTCTATGCGCTTCCTCAAGCTCCTCAACAATATAAGCAGCTGCTCATGGTAGGAGGGCTCGATAAGTATTTCCAGATTGCGCCGTGTTTTCGAGACGAGGATCCGCGCGCCGATCGGCATGCGGGAGACTTCTATCAAATAGACGTCGAGATGAGCTTTGTGGAGCAGGAAGATGTGCTTGCCTTGGGAGAGACGTTGATGAAACACCTGACCGCACACGCAGGCAAAACATTGCAAGACGAGATATTTCCAAGATTTACCTGGAAAGAATCGATGGACAAATTCGGAACAGACAAGCCGGATATCCGCTATGATTTTTTCATTACGGATGTCACGAGCGATGCAGAAAAAACTTCTTTCAAAGTATTTTCAGATGGAGTGAAAAATGGGGGAGTGGTGTATGCGCTTCGCGCAGAAGGGGGAGCGGAATTTTCTCGCAAAGAGATAGACACGCTGACAGAAACCGCAAAGCAAAACGGACTCGGAGGACTTGCATATATTACCGTCACTCCAGATGGAGCGCAGTCTCCGATCGTGAAGTATGTGGGCGAAGACGCCGCGGCGCGATTAATTTCTGCGGCTGGAGCAAAAGCGGGCGATATGCTGTTCTTCGGAGTGGGGGAGCTTGCGAGCGTGCGCCGCGCGCTAGGGATAGTTCGAACGATGAGCGCACAGATGCTTGGCGTGCTGGAAAAGGAAGAAATAAAAAATCAAGCGGCGTGGTGCTGGGTGGTTGATTTTCCCATGTATGAAAAAGATTCGGAAACGGGAAAAATAGATTTCTCTCATAACCCGTTTTCCATGCCGCAGGGAGGTATGGGAGCGCTCGAAAATACCAATCCGGAAGATATTATCGCGTACCAGTACGACTTGGTGCTCAACGGTTTTGAAATAAGCTCCGGAGCAATCCGCAATCATAAGCCGGAAATTCTTTATCGGGCGTTCTCTCTGGCTGGATATTCCAAAGAAGATGTTGATAAAAAGTTCGGAGGAATGATCCGCGCGTTCAAGTTCGGCGCGCCTCCTCATGGAGGATTCGCTCCGGGTATTGACCGGCTGTTAATGGTTCTTCTGGATGTTCCAAGTATTCGGGATATTTATGCGTTTCCAAAGAATGGCAAAGGGCAAGACTTAATGATGAACTCTCCCGCAGCGGTGGACGAGAAGCTTATAAGGGATTTGCATATCAAGATAGATGTGGAAGAATAAGGAGATGAATCGTTTTCAGAAACCATTGAGTATTGCGCTTTTGCTGATTGCCGGCATCGTGATTGGGCGATATAGCGCCACGAGCGCAACTATCCAGCCCGTAACGGATGATGACGCTTTGGCCTCTTCGCCGTTTTGGGAAACATGGACGGTGCTTCATGAAAATTTTATCGGATCGCTCGATACGAAAGAACTCATGTATGGAGCAGTAGAAGGCATGGTGCGGGCATCGGGAGACCCGTACACGGCCTTTTCCGATCCACAGGATACGAAAGACTTTAAAGATACGCTGAAAGGAAGCTTTTCCGGAATTGGAGCGGAGATGGGGGTTAAGAACGGCCTTATCGTGGTGATTGCGCCTCTTCCCGGATCTCCTGCGGAAAAGGCGGGAGTGCGCGCGGAAGATGTTGTTGTTGCGGTGGATGATACGGATATTACGGAGGATATGACGCTCGATGACGTGGTGCGGATGATTCGCGGACCGAAAGGGAAAACCGTGAAGCTTACCGTCGTCCATAAAGACGAACGCGAGACAGCGGATATTTCCATAGTACGGGACGATATCGAGCTTGAAAGCGTGAAAACCGAATATATTGACGATATTGCGCATATGAGCATTACGAACTTTAATGGCGATACAACGGATAAATTCATCCAAGCTGCCAAAGAAGCAAAACGGCGGAATATCGCAGGCATTGTCCTTGATGTAAGAGGCAATCCGGGCGGCTATTTGGATTCCGCAGTAGATATTGCATCGGAGTTCTTAGATCCTGCAAAAACCATCGTGATTGAAAAAGGGAAGAAAGAAATCACCCACAAATCACGCGGAGTCGGCACGCTGAAAGGCGTTCCCGTTGTCGTACTGATAAATCACGGCAGCGCATCGGCATCGGAGATTCTTGCAGGAGCGCTGCAGGATAATCTGCAGACTGATGTTATCGGAGTGAAGTCATTCGGCAAAGGCTCGGTGCAGGAAGTAATCGACTTGTCTGACGGATCAAGCATTCGAGTGACAATCGCAAAATGGTTTACGCCAAGCGGCAGATCTATTAATGAGGAGGGGATAGAGCCGTCTATCGCAATTGAAGACGATCCGGAAACCGATGCTGATGAACAGCTGGACCGCGCACTGGAGGAAGTAAAGAGATAGCCTATGCCCGGAGATATCCAAGTATTTCTTATTGAAGATATTCCGAACCTGGGCCGTGCGGGGGATATCGTAAGTGTTTCAGAGGGATACGCCCGCAATGCCCTGTTTCCGCAAGGCCGTGCGGCGCTTGCGACAAAGCAGACGCAGAGCCAAAAGAATGCGAAAGACGCTGCTGCAAAGAAAAAGGCGGAAGAAGAACTCTCCGCCATGCAGGCAGTTGCGGCAAAGCTGGAGAATACAGAACTAAGCGTCCCAAAGAAAATAAAAGAAGGGGACGAGCTCTATGGGAGCGTCACGCAGAGCGAAGCGGCGAAGCTGCTCTCCCAGCAGTCGGAGACAACTATTGCTCCTCGCGCAGTTATGGGCGATTTTCCCATAAAGCGTCTCGGTTCATATCCTCTTACTGTGCGCCTCTTGCAGGATGTTGAATTTCAAATGTTTCTCGTAGTCGTATCTGATGAAGAGTAAAGCCCCCAAGTACATTTTTGTCACGGGAGGGGTGTTGTCCGGCTTGGGCAAAGGAATAACCGCAGCATCTATCGGGAACATTTTGAAAGACCGCGGGCTTTCGGTGAACATGCAAAAGTTCGACCAATA
>CAZPRL010000055.1:0-5095 GCA_964589385.1 uncultured Candidatus Saccharibacteria bacterium
TCCGGCGGTTGTGGTAGTTTCATCCAGCTTCCAATATCCCTGTAAGCTTGCGGCATAAACAGCGGAAGAAAAAACAAATTGAGATAGCAAGATGAAAACGAATACGCCTATATAGACATCTAGTCTAGCAGATATATTCAAAAATCGGTTGCAAGAACCCATTGGCCTATTGTAACAAGAAACGAGTGTCTATTGGGGGCGAGATAGAGCGACTTTTGCACAGTGCCGCCTGCTTACAGAATACAAAAAATACGATACTATTCTTGCATGTCGCTCATTGCCCCCCTCGCAGAACAATTTAAGTCATTGCCGCCGGAAATCGCCACCATGATCATCGCCATGCTGCCTATCGGGGAACTTCGCGCGGCAATTCCAATCGGCGTAACGCTCTATAAGCTGCCATTGCTATCATCTCTGCTGTGGTCGATTATCGGCAATATGATTCCGGTGTATATTATTCTCGCTCTCTTCGAACGAGTTTCTAACTGGCTCCGAGCGCGCTCCAGCCACCTAGACAGGTTCCTCACATGGCTGTTCGAACGAACGCAGCATAAGTTGGAAAAAAATGTCGAGCTCTATGGCGCATTTGCGCTTGCGATCTTTGTCGCAATTCCATTGCCGGCAACGGGAGCGTGGACAGGGGCTCTGGCAGCCTTTGTATTCGGTCTCGATAAAAAGAAAGCGTTCTTTGCAATTTTCGCAGGCGTTATCGCCGCAGGAATTATTGTTTCCCTTCTCACCTTCGGCGGAACGGCGCTCGCAAAGAGCAGAGGGCTGTAGTTACGTATTTCCTCCCCTCATATGAGGGGAGGCGAGGTGGGGTCTAGTCGCGCGAGATTCCCCTCACCCTGACCCTCTCCCCATCCGGGGAGAGGGGAATAAATGGTACCTACGCCCCTTTACGCCGCTCTCGCCTCGCGTATTCTTCCAGCGCCTCGTCAAAATCCTGTACGGTAAATTCCGGCCAGAGCTTTTCGGTAAACCACATCTGGGAGTCTGCAACGTCAAACATCATAAAGCCCGCAGACAAATGAGGCTCTCCTCCCGTACGGATAATCAAATCTACCGGAGGCAAATCTTTTGTAAACAAATGCTGCTTGATAATCTCTGGCGTAACTTTCTCAATTCCTTCGGAAACAATATTTTGGATAGCCTGCGTCATTTCATCTATGCCGTTATATGCGAGAAAAAAATTCAAATAGTGCTTCGAGTAGTGTTCCGTAGCATCGATTGCTTTCTGGACAGAACTTCGAACGGGCCCGGGAAACTTTTCTTTCCAGCGGCCTATGACGTTCACCCGCGCATTGCGGCTATGGATATCTTCGCTTTTTGCCAAGTCGCGAAACTCTGACCGAAACAGCGAGAGCAGTCCCGTTACTTCCGATATGCTTCGCTTGGTAAAATTATCAAGCGACATTCCCCATACGGACACATGCGTAACCCCCTTATCTGCAGCATGCGGCATCACAGCTCTCATTACTTCAGCCCCTGCGCGATGGCCGTCTAAGGCGGATAACTTGCGCTCGGAAGCCCATCTCCTGTTTCCGTCAGGAATAATGGCAACGTGGATTGGAATAAGCTTGCTCATACGGCAAATGAAGCGTAGGTATATTTTGCAAGGACAGTAAGCTGCTCGCTCTTGGGTACGCTTGCAAGCGCTTCATAGGAGAGCTTCTCATAGTTTCTTGCAATCGTTATCACCTCTTCTCGGTCGAATGAGTTCATAGTAACTGGATCATTATCGCATACATCATCTAATAATTGGAATGCCATTCCAAGATGTTCACCGAACATGCCAAGATGCTCTATTTCTTGTTCAGAAGCACCCCCCGCTATTGCACCCATACGGCATGCTACGCGAAACAGCGCAGCGGTTTTTCTCTTGTGAATAGAGAGGACTTCTTCTTGGGAAATAGTTGTATTTTTTGCATCCAGATCGTCTTGTTGTCCGCCCACCGTTCCTTCACTTCCTGTTGCAGTTGCAAGTTCCGTAACCAACCGAGCGTTTCCCGTCTTTCCGAGCCACTGAAATGCAACCGTTAATAAGGCATCGCCTGCGAGAATTGCAGTGCCTTCATCAAACGCTTTATGAGAAGAGGGTTTTCCCCGCCTCATATCGTCGTCATCCATTGCCGGGAGATCATCATGAATTAAGGTGTACGTATGAAGCGCTTCGAGGGCAGAGGCTGCCTCAAGCACACTTGTGCGAGAGCCACCGACTGCTTCACAAGACGCAATACACAGCGCAGGACGAAATCTGCGTCCTCCTGCAAAAATACTGTACCGCATCGCCTCATGAAGACGAGCAGGGGCAACGAAAGACTCGGGAAGAAGACGCTCGAGCATTGCATCAACATCCTTGCGTACTTCCTCTATATATTCTTTCGCTTGTGCCATATCGCGTATGTATACAAAAATTATCGTGAATGCACAAGATATTCTTTCAACATCACCCGTGCTGCTTCAGCATGTTCCTCTGTATTGTCTATTCCTTCACTCTTCAAATTTTCTTTCGCCTGAAACGACGTTAATGTCTCGTCTACTTCAACATAGCCTACCGATGAACCGAATTTCCCTTTCACTGCATTGATAAAATCTTTTGTTTTCCGTGTCTGCGCTGTCTCGCTTCCATCTTCCACGTGATAGGGAACCCCGAGAACGAGCGTGTCGATAGATTCTTCATGAATTATACCAGCAAGCACGCTAAGAACATCTTCCCCCTTCCTATCAATCGTCCCATACCGGTACGCGAGCGTCTCATCTACGTGATCCGTAGCGGCAATGCCGATATATCGGTCCCCAATGTCCAGCGCAAGAATTCGTGCCATATGCTAGGAAACCGTTAGTATGCGAGGGCCCTCTTGCGTAATAACAACCGTATGCTCTTCATGGGCCGCATAGCGTCCGGAAGCGGTCACAATACTCCATCCATCTTCAGACGTTTCAACATCATAGCTTTCGCTCGTCACCATCGGCTCGATTGCAATCACCATGCCTGCTTGCAAAGACGTACCGCTTCCGGCACGCCCAAAGTTCGGCACTTGAGGCTCTTCATGCAGCTTATGTCCCACCCCGTGTCCGACAAGAGCGCGTACGACCTGGAATCCTTCGCTTTCTGCATACTCCTGCACTGCATGCCCGATATCTCCCGTCGTATTTCCCGGCAAAGCTTGCGCAATGCCAAGATCAAGCGCGCGCTTTGTTACGCGAACAAGATTTTCGTGATCCGAAGAAAGCGTCCCGATTCCTACGGTGCGTGCACTATCGACAATCATTCCTTCCAAAGACAACCCGGCATCGATACTCACCACATCGCCATCTGCAAACGGTATATCGGTGGGAATGCCATGAACTACCTGATTATTTACCGATACGCATATTGCAGCGGGAAACGGAGGGTTTCCATAGCCTAAAAATACCGGACTCACGCCAAAATCTTGCATCATGCGTCGCGCAATTATATTAAGATCATTGCCCGTCACGCCGACAGCAGCCTCAAGAGCAAGTGTATCTAAAATCTTCCCCAATAAGGCGCCGGCTTTTGCCAGCGTTTCAATTTCCTGCGGAGTCTTTATCAAGCTCATATGCCTTGATAATATCCATCACGTTCTGATGTACAGACGAAGGTTCCTCCATGCCGTTTATCGTATGGACAATATTCTCTTTCTTATACTTCTCAATAACAGGATATGTACGCTCAATAAATTGCTCATACCGAATGTGGAATTTTTTCGGGTCATCGTCCGCGCGCATACCAACGCTGCCACCGAGCGCTTCACAGCGCTTATAAGAAGCTTCATTCGTAAGGGGAAAACCATGATCAATGCCAACGCAGTATTTTCTCTTGCTGTTCCTTTCTATCATAGCCTCTTTTTCCGCCTCAAGATAAATCACAAGAGGACGACCATAGTTCTCCCGAGAGAAGAAGTCATCCAAAATTTCAGTCTCTTGTATAGTCCGAGGAGTTCCATCAAATACGATTCCCCGAAAGCCAACAAGGCGCTCCTGGAACGTCTTAATCACCAGTTCGGCAACAAGCGGAGGCGGGGCCAGATAGCCATTGTCGATAGAACTTTTGATCTGCATTCCAAGCGGGGTATGTTCTCGTGCAATCGTACGCAATTCATCTCCGGTACTAAACTGATAGTATCCGATCGCTTTCGCAAGCATGGAAGCTTGCGTGCCCTTTCCGGAACCCGGCAGGCCCATAACGTAAATAACTTTAGGAAGCTTCATAGGAATCCTTCGTACTCTCGCATGGTCAGCTGGGATTCAATCTGTTTCATTGTTTCAAGCACAACAGACACTACGATCAAAAGCGCGGTACCGCCGATCGTAAGCGTCGTAATGCCCATCAATCCCTGGACTACAAGCGGCAATACTGCGATGGATCCTAAAAAGATGGCTCCCGCAAGCGTAATGCGGCGCACGACATATTCCAGATACGCTCTTGTTTGCCGGCCGGGACGTATGCCCGGAATAAATCCGCCCTGCTTCTGGATGTTTTCCGAAATTTGCCCGGGGTCGAATGTAACCGACGTATAAAAATACGTAAACACAACAACCAGAATAAAATAGATAGTTCCGTAAAAGGCTTGATTTTGAAACAATTCGACAATAAACTGCGATATGCGCGCGACAATCTGCGTCTGCGAGCCGATAAAAAAGTTGGCGATGATTCCGGGAAACAGCATCACCGAAAGCGCGAAGATAATAGGCATTACTCCTGCTTGGTTTACGCGAAGCGGCAAGTGGGTAGAAGTTCCTCCCAGCATCCTATTTCCTCTCACCTGTTTTGCATAGCTTACGGGAATAGCTCTCTGCCCTTCAGTCACCATGACAACTCCCGCAATAACGACTACGGAAACCGCAAGAAACACAGCATAGGTGAGAAGCTGATCAGGGGTCCAAGCCGCAAAAACCTGAAATATAACTGTCGGGAGGCGCCCAATAATACCCACGAAGATAATCAGCGATATGCCGTTTCCAAATCCTTGCTTCGAAATAAGTTCTCCAATCCACATCAGGAACATCGTTCCGCCGATAATCGCAACAAGCGTAAGAGCCATCTCCCACGGCGTGAAGACAAGAGCAG
>CAZPRL010000056.1:0-5094 GCA_964589385.1 uncultured Candidatus Saccharibacteria bacterium
TCGCCATGGAATGTAGTCTTTAATGCCCCGCACGTCCGCCCCTTCGCCAATCCGATGGTAAGACGCAACAGTATGCACGATGTAATAGGTACCATCAATGTTCGTAATGCGCGGGTCTTCAATACCCAGCCGTTCATCGGAATCGTTCGGATCCGTATCGATTGCCGGAGAGTCATATTGCTTGAACTGAACCCCGTCAGCGCTGTGCGCAAGCCCAAGGCGAGAAATAAAAAAATCATCATACGCCCGATACAACAGCATCACATTGCCCTTATACTCGGTCACGCCAGGGTTGAAGACCCCGTTGCGCTCCCACCAATGAGCATCATCAGTGCGGGGCACAATAATGGGAGCTTCCGGCACCCTTTTTGCCATCGGCAACTCTCGATATTCAGGATCTGGTGCGGGAGACTGCATTCCCCTCATTATACGGTCTGCCCCAAAAAAGAAAAACCCCGCGAGCCTCATATGGCTCGGGGGCAGAAAGAACGTTCAACGCTTCACTAATTGGGGCAAGCTCCGAATTTTCCGAACAGAAGGCCCTTTCAGCTGGTTTATTACTGTGGTAACTACTTGCTCGACTCTCCCTTCGTTCGCAATGAACAGATAGGGTTGCTTGGACAGCCGCGCCTGACTTTCCCACTCCAAACAGGTATTGAGTCGTTCCCGAACCTGGTCCTCAGACAGCGTATGATCCGGGCGATGTATCAACCGATTCCTTAAGAGCCAATATGGCACGGTGATAAACACAAGGGCCACAGCATCACCCGCACATTCCATCAGCACAGGAACGCTTTTTGGTTCCAGATGCATCAACGTTGGGGTGTCCCGTTCCAATGCTTCCCGGATCGTAGAAAGGAGCGTTCCATACCGATTCCCATGAAGCTTCGGCGTTGTCCATGCGAACAGCCCCTCAGCTTCCCTGCGTTCAAATTCTTCGGTCGATACAAATTCGTACTCTTCGCCGGAAGAGAGATCACGCTCAGACGGTGGACGGGTGGTGACACTCATCATCCGACTAAGACTTAAGTCGTCCTGTACCATCCGTTCGATCAGTGTGCTCTTTCCGCTGCCGGATGCCCCGACAAAAGCAACAATTTTGTACTCTGGGTTCATCCGACCAGCCAAACTGCTTCTCATCCTATTCTCCTTTGAAAAAGGTTCACTCTCGCTACTCCCTATGAATAGCGAAAACTTATTATATATAAAAATGTCGAAAAATCAAGCGTCGATTTTTTGCGCTTTTCCTATACGGCAAGTTCCAGCACTTCATCTATGCGAATTTGCCCAACGAATTCCGGCACGTGGCTCACCAGTATCATCGTTCCCTTATACTCATCAAGTGCCTTGGCGATAATAGGAATATGGCGGAAATTAATGTGGTTCGTCGGCTCATCCAAGATAAGCAGCCCCGGTTGTTGAAGCGCCAATTGCGCAAACGCGACAAGCCCTTTTTGCCCTTCCGACAGGTCTCCCACCTTGATATGCATCATGTCATTGGTGATTAAAAATCCGGAGGCAACCGACCGCATGCGCTGCTCCACTTGGTTTTTCATTACGGAAAACAATGCCTCGCGAACCGTATCCTCAAAATTCAGCATGGAAAAATCCTGGCGATAATAGCACACGAGCGTATCGGGAGAAATAGTCACGCCTTGGGCCGTGCCGTTTGCGATAGACTCCAGAAGCGTGCTTTTTCCGATACCGTTTGGGCCACCTAGCAGCAAATGCTGATTTTTCTTCAGGATAATATCCGCTTTTTTCGTAATGATATTTTGCCCGTCCATCAGGGAATACGAAGACATGCGAAAGATATCGCCTCCCATGTCCTCCTGCGCCTCTATCGTAAATGGCCGAATAACTTTATCTTCTTTTCTCACATCCACCTTGCTTTCTTCCATTTCAGCTGCTTCTTCTCTCAACTTCTTAGCCAAAAATCTCATTTTTCCCCCTTTATTCGCAAAGAAGTTTGATTTGTCTTTGTTGTCTTGGATCTTCTTACCCAGACGGGCATTTTCGCGATTTTCCTTTTCTACTCGCGCAGTAATCTGCGCCACCACATCAAAGTAGTTGCCGACATACTGCTCTATCTTATGCGTATGAACATCCAAATACAGCACACCGTCGGAAAATGCGTTCAAGAAATCCGCATCATGAGAAATCACAATGCATGTCTTGTGGTAATTTTTGAGAAATTCCGTCAGGTGCGCGATTCCGGCAACATCCAGATTATTCGTCGGCTCATCGAGGAGCAGCAGATCGGGATCGACAATCAGCGCGGAAGCAAGCAAAAGTCGCGCCTGCTGGCCGCCGGAAAAATCGCTGATAATCCGTTCTTTGTCAGCCTGCAAATTTACAATTTCCAACACCTCATCGATACGGCGGTCCAGATCATACGCAACTTTTGAAAATCGCTTTTCAAAAAACTCGCGGAGAGAAAGCTCCATCTCTTCTCGAGGGATTACCTGCCGAGCCGTTGCAATCGTAAGGCCCTGGGCCTTGTTGATGCGCCCGGACTCCGGCTTGGATTCTTCCATAATAAGTCCGAATATGGTGCTTTTGCCCGCGCCGTTTTGGCCCATGAGCGTCACTTTCATTCCTTCGCGCACGGAAAAACTCACCTCATCTAAAATAGTTTTATGAGAAGAAAACTCAAAAGAAACATCGCTGAAATTGATAACATGGTCTGTACGCGACATAAGGAGCAACAATACAACATATTGCCCCTAATTGCAAAAGCGGAGAGGGTGAGATTCGAACTCACGGTACCTTTCGATACGACAGTTTTCAAGACTGTTGCCTTAAACCACTCGGCCACCTCTCCGTAAGCTGACTTTGACAGAATTCACGATACTATGCAATAGCAAAGCCTACTCCACCCTTTTATACACAAACACATTCGCGTATTCTACGACCGTTTCATAGCTCTCATTAGCGCGCATTTCTTGAATCGCGGTGTTTACCTCCTTTACGGAAAATGGCCATGCGGCAAATTGATTGGAAAGAATTACCCAGTCCGCCTTCGGATCCTTTGCCTGATCCGGAAAATTATAGATTTCATTTCGATTGCTGAACATCGGAACAAATGCGCTGATGGTCGCGACACTATCGCCTTGCGGCACAAGCTTTGCAAACGAACGGGCCACATCCGCCGCTTGGCGATTGTACGTAACAAGCCTTGGATACCGCTCGCTATTGAGGCTATGAAGGGGCAAGTCAACATCGCGCATGGAAACCGTATATGTTCCCGCAAGAAGAGCGAGCGCCGCAATCGATGTAACCCACATGCGAACACGCCTTTCTTTTATCTTCCAGCGAAGCGAAATAAGGTATGCTGCAGCCCGGGAAAGAAATATCGTACCCAGAATTGATCCGTAAGACAGGATGGAAACCAAGCTCGCACTGTAGTGCAATTTCATCGCCCACCGCTGGGGTTCTCCCGATAAAAAACGGGCAAGAATATTCGGCGCCGCCATGAGGTACGTAAGGGGCGAGAACAAAGAAAGATACCCGAATGAAGCCGGAAGGTTATGGAGCGTACGTATTTTCACAGAAGTATCAAACATATTTTGCAGCATGGCAATAGGATGCCCCAAAATAGCCCATGCGATATCAAGCGGCGTTTTTGAAGATGTATGAACGTCGAAATATGCGAGCGGAACGCCTGCTTCTTGCCACATCGGCATCAGGTAATATACGACAACGGAAAAATATGCCGCCGCAAGCAGAAGCGTAAGCAGTCCTTGGATGCGCGCTTTTTTCCATTGGAATACGAGAAGGTACAGCCCGAACATCATGCAAAAGAGCGGAGCATCCTCGCGGGTTATCAGCGTAAGAGCAAAAAATATCCAATACGCAATTGGCTTTTTAAAATGAAATGCCCAGAACATCCATGCCAGAAATGCAGCGGTAAATACATTCGTATGAAAATCAAAATCAATTGCATACTGCACGCCGAAAAAGAACAGGTACGAGATAAGCACCGCATACGAAAAGAAATAGTTTCTGCCTGCATCGTGTGCAATGCGATAGAGCGCATATGCGGACGTCGTGATTGCAAGAAGCTGGATAAACAGCAGCGTAATTGCATCCGGATATATTTTATACAGCGGCGCGATTACCAGCATGATGAAGTGCGCATGGTCGCCCCATGCCGTTTGCCCTAAAATCGTGTTATATGGAGGAAATTCCGAAGTAAAAGAAAGTTTGTACGCCAATTGCGTATACGTCCCCAAATCAATGCCGTTGCGCAAGCCGTCATACCGCACAAAAATAAATTGCCAGTACCAGATGGATACAAAAAGAATAATGGCGAGCGCGCCAACATGTGCCAGATAGCTTGTGCGAAAGATAGCTATACCGTGCGAACTCGAATTACACTGTCGTATCCTGCGCCCTGTGCGCTAGCCAAGCCGGACATGACGACGACCTTTGATTCAGGAGCGAGACTGTATGCGACCTTCACGAGAGAAATCACTTCTTCCGCCATTTTTTCCGGAGTACCCTCCTCTACCAAAAAAGGAATAACGCCCCAGGTAAGCAAAAGCTGCCGGCATACGCGCGGACTTGCGGTTGCCGCAAATATCGGAAGATTTGGGCGGAACCGCGCAACTTGCCGGGCAGAATACCCCGATGTAGTCGTAACCACGATTGCCGCAACGCCAATGTGGCGCGAAAGCTCAACTGCAGCGGCGGCAACAGCGGAAGGCACCGGCTCTCCGATTGCATCCTTATGAGGAAGCAGCTCGTCGAGCGGAGACTCCTCGGTATGGTGGATGATTTCCGACATCGTCTTCACCACTTGTACGGGATATTTGCCCATCGCGGACTCTCCGGAAAGCATCACTGCATCGGTATGGTCGATAACTGCGTTTGCAACATCGGAAACTTCCGCGCGCGTAGGGCGAGGATTATATTCCATAGATGCCATCATTTCCGTTGCGGTAATAACAGGCTTGCCTGCCACTACGCATTTTGCGATGAGTTCTTTTTGCCGGATAGGAAGTTTTGTTACCGGAGTCTCAAGCCCTAAATCTCCGCGCGCAATCATCACGCCGTCGGTTTCCTGCAAAATTTCATCAAAATTCTTCAGCG
>CAZPRL010000057.1:0-5079 GCA_964589385.1 uncultured Candidatus Saccharibacteria bacterium
TCCTTCATATCGCCATGGAAGCTCGGAATTGCCGCAATATATGCTCTCGTACATGACCTGCTCCTTGTCACGGCGTTCTTTTCCATATTCGGAAAACTATGGGATGCTCCCGTTGATACCCTTTTTGTAACAGCCCAGCTGGCGATTCTCGGATATTCCGTAAACGATACGATTGTCATTTTTGACCGCTTTCGGTGGGAATACATGGCATCCCGAGGAAAGAGCATGCTGGAAGTCATCGACCGTTCGCTTCGCGTAACGCTCGGCCGATCATTCAATGCGTCATTTACCGTACTGCTTACCCTTGTTGCCGTACTCGTATTCGGAGGCGATTCTATCCGCTGGTTTATCGTCGCGCTTACCATCGGCGTTATCACCGGAGTATACTCTTCGCTCTTTGTCGCACCGCCTCTCTTGTATTACCTTACCAAGCGCAAGTAAATGGACGAGAAATCCGATATATTCCGAAGAATTCTCGCATGGATTGCATCATCCAGCGCAGAACAGCCTTTGCTATTCCTCTCGCATTCAGAAGAAGATAAAAAGCGCGCATTGCTTTTTATTCGGCAAGCTGTCGGGGGAGGCCGCCCGGAGATCGTTGAAATTATCGGAGAGAAAAATCGCATCAAGGTAAAAGATATACAAGCGGTATCCGCGATTTTTTCCCGCACATCGGAAAAACGCATCATCTGTATTCCGCATGCGGAGCATTTGCTGCCGGAAGCGGCAAACATGCTGCTTAAGTCCCTTGAAGAGCCGTCCAAGAATACCCGATTTTTTCTCTGCGCATCTTCCAAGCGTTCCGTACTTCCGACCATTCGATCTCGATGCATGCTGGTGTTTTCCAGCTCTCTTGTACAGCCGGACGAGGATATTAACACCGCCGATCTTCTTGCAAAGCTTTCCCAAATGCGTCCCGCAGATCCGTTCTCCGAAGAAGAGCTTGTACAGGTTTCCCGGCTTGTACACCACTTGGCCCTGGAGCAGGGAGCCTTTCCGGATCTCTTCCGGGTTTCTCTGCGCCTGCGCGATTACCACAAGACGGCAGCGCGCCGCGGGGGCAATATGAAGCTTGCCGCTGATATTCTCCTTGCATCGCTGGCTCAACTAAGAAATACTATGAGTAACAGCAGATAAATTTTTATCTTACCCTATGCCCATTACCCAAGCAGAGAAGAAATTTTTAGAAGCAAAAGAGGAATCGTTTTCCTGGTTTGAGAAAGAAATAACCGGCCTTCGTTCCGGCCGAGTACAGCCGGCCTTGATAGATTCCATTCAAGTTGAGCACTACGGCGCACGCAGCCCGCTCAAAGGCCTTGCATCCGTTTCCAGTCTTGATGCGCGAACTATCTTAATTTCTCCATGGGATAAAAGCGCGGTTACCGCAATCCAGAAAGCCATTACGGAAGCGAATATCGGCGTGATGCCGACAGTAGACGGCTCAAATATCCGACTGGCATTTCCGTCCCTCACGGAAGAAATTCGAAATCGAACCATTAAAACTCTCCATGCAAAAGCGGAAGAGACTCGCATCCGCATGCGCCAAGGGCGAGATGAAGCGCTCAAAGGACTTAAGCACGAAAAAGAAAAGGGCGTTATTTCGGAAGATGATTTCTATGGAGGCAAAAAGCACTTAGATGAACTGATCGGCAAAGCGCAAGACGAACTGGAATCGCGCATTAAGGCAAAAGAAGGCGACATATTGACAATATAGAGCTCCGTCCCTATACCTAACGTAGGGAATACGCTGAACCGTTCACAACTAAATAGGAGAGATAAGCATGTATAAACAGTTTACCCCAGAGGCGCAAACTCTTATGCAACTTGCAAATAAGGAAGCGTTAAAACGCCACCATGAGTACATTGGCACGGAGCATATCCTCCTTGCTATTATAAACGAAGGAAGATGCAATGCCTTCAAGGTGCTTGAAAAGCTGGATGTAAGTAACTGCGTCAGATGGGATTTACATCGCATCATCATAAATGGTCCGGGAGAAATTGCCGCCAAAGGAAGACTGCCGCTTACTCCGCGCGCAAAAAAAGCTATTGAACACGCAACAAGCTGGGGAATGAAACGCCCCTCCCCACAGATCGATACGGACGACTTACTGTTCGGCCTCATCGAGGAGACAGAAGGCGTTGCGGCACAAGTTCTTATGAATCACGACGTAAACGTCAAAACTGTCCGGCGCACCCTCAAAGAGCTTGGAATTCGTTTTCAAGATGATCCGCCCGAACAAGAAGATGTAGAATTTCGTCGCGAAATAAGCGCTCTGAAAAAGGCTCTCGACAAGCCTGACATTTCGGATATCGACGCAATCCGAATGGCACAAGATGCCGTTTACGAACTTTGGAGTATGAAGGTTCTTTTATTGGATGATGATGAGGATATTGAAGCAACTCTGTAGCCCCCCGCCCGTCTTTGCCCTTTTGGCAGAGGCGGGTGTTTTTCTTGCAAATACAAACCTCTGGCGCTCGGGGGCAATTCGGGATACGCTGAAAGAACTATGGTTTTGGCCACGATTCTTATATTCCTCGGCATGCTGCTTGCCCTCGTGCTCGTGCACGAATGGGGCCATTTCATCATTGCGAAAAAGGCCGGATGCAAAGTAGACGAATTCGGATTTGGCTTTCCTCCACGACTTTTCTCGAAAATGTGGCGCGGAACGCTGTATTCTTTTAACCTCTTGCCAATCGGCGGATTTGTAAAAATCGAAGGGGAAAACATGGATGAAGAGAATCCATCCCAAACCAGCTTTGCCAGCAAAAGCGCATCGTGGCGAATCGCCATATTATCGGCAGGAGTAATTATGAATTTGGTATTTGCGGTCCTTCTGCTCGGTATTGAAAGCGGGCTCGGAGCGCCTACTGTTGTCACATCGGAAAATCGGAGCTCTCTGAACAATATCATGACGTATGTACTGGAAGTAGAGGAAGGCTCTCCGGCAAAAGAAGCGGGCATATTGCCCTACGATAGAATCGTTTCCTATAGCAGTGCAAAAAGCCCCGCAATTTCAGAGATTCAAACTATTACCAACGACCAGGCGGGCAAAGAAGTTGCAATCGAACTCGAACGCGCAGGGGAGCATCTGTCAATTTCCGTCGTACCGCGAATGAATCCTCCTGAAGGACAGGGGGCGCTGGGCGTAAGCCTGGGAGAAACGGGGCTGCTCAAATCTCCGTGGTATATGGCTCCGTGGGAAGGCGTGAAGCGCACTGCGCTTATGACAGGAGCTATTGTTGATCAATTTTCGGGACTAATCCAAAAACTGTTCCGCCAGGAGAGCGTCGGCCAGGTATTGACTGGTCCAATCGGCATTGCAATATACACGAAAGAAGCGGCATCGCTCGGCCTTTCGTACTTTTTGGAATTCGCGGCGATGATCAGCATCAATCTCGCGATTATTAACATCTTGCCTCTGCCGGCGCTCGACGGCGGAAGAATCCTCTTTGTTCTTGTTGAAAAGGCGATCGGAAAACGGGTACCGGGGAACATAGAATCTTTTGTACATACTGCAGGGTTCGTATTGCTTATTGGGCTCATGATTCTCATTACTTTTAAAGACGTTCATCGCTATTTTTAAGATATGAAATACTCTTCACTCTTTTTAAAAACGAATAAAGAAGCAAAAGCATTCGATTCCATTAATGCAACGCTCCTGCAAAAGGGCGGTTTTATCGACCAGGTAGCATCCGGCATTTATACGATGCTTCCACTTGGACTTCGAGTACTGAACAACATTGAAAATATCGTCCGCAAAGAAATGGATACTTTAGGATCAGAACTTCTCATGCCTGCGCTTTCTCCCGTTGAACTATGGGAAACAACAAAGCGTACGGAAATGGACGTGCTGCTTGGCGTACAGGGAGCAAATAGCGCATCCAAGAAGCGAAACGATGCTTCCTACATGCTCAATCCCACTCATGAAGAAATTGTCACCCCTCTGGCAAAGAAAACGAAGTTCAGCTACAAAGATTTCCCGTTTGCCGTATACCAAATCCAAACGAAATTCCGAAACGAAGAACGCGCGAAGAGCGGACTGATGCGCGGACGGGAGTTTCGCATGAAAGATATGTACAGTTTCCACACGAGCGAAGAAGATATGCTCGCATTTTACGAGCAAGCAACAAAAGCATACGTGAATATTTTTACCGCACTTGGAATCGGAGAAGATACAAAGATTACGAAGGCAAGCGGAGGAGATTTTACGAGCGGCTTTTCCCATGAGTTTCAGACTATCTGCGAGTCCGGAGAAGATACTATTTATGTACATGACGAAACAGGCGAAGCGTTTAACGGGGAAGTTGTTCCAAAAGAAGGATCCTTTACGCCCCACCAGGCATCGGAAGTAGGGAATATCTTTCCGCTCAAGACGAAATTCTCCGAAGCGTTTGAGTATTTCTATACCGATAAAGAAGGGAAGCGGCAGATTGTGCACATGGGCTGTTACGGAATCGGCACATCGCGCTTGATGGGCGTTCTCGTCGAAAAATTCCACGATGAAAAAGGAATTATCTGGTCCCCCGGCGCTTCCCCTTTTACCGTATATCTTGCAAGCCTGAACCGGGAAGATGCGGATGCAAAAAAGGCGGCAGATACAACATATGAAATGCTGACAAAATCTGGCATAGAAACGCTGTATGATGACCGAGATGTGGCGGCAGGTGCAAAATTTAGCGATGCTGATTTGTTGGGCATACCTTGGAGGGTTGTCGTATCGAAGCGAAATGGAGATACCGTTGAAGCAGTTTCTCGCCAAGGCCAGGAACAATATAACGAATCTATCTCTGAACTTATCAACCGGCTGAACGCGTAGGAGAAATATGGGTTTTATCAATGATTTTCTTGGAAGATTCTCCCAAGACATTGGAATCGACCTCGGAACGGCGAACACGCTCGTGTACGTCCGCGGGAAAGGCATTGTCATCAATGAGCCGTCTGTGGTTGCAATCAACAAGAAAACAGGGGAAGTGCTTGCAATTGGAAAAGAGGCGCAGCGGATGGTCGGCAAGACTCCTGCACACATTGTCGCAATCCGCCCGCTCAAAGACGGAGTAATCTCCGACTTTGAAGTAACG
>CAZPRL010000058.1:0-4972 GCA_964589385.1 uncultured Candidatus Saccharibacteria bacterium
AATTATAAAATGTGGCAATTGACCCGCGCGCTCGTGGAGTCGCTGCTGCAAGATACCTTGCCGAAAGGCACGGAGATAATCGTTGTCGATAATAATTCGGGAGATGACAGCGTGTATTTACTCCGTTCCGATTTTCCGGAAGTTACCGTTATTGATAATCCGGAAAATATGGGGCTCGCATCCGGCGTAAATACCGCGCTTGCCCAAGCGAAAGGGGATTATTCGCTGATATTGAATCCTGATATGATTGCCGTTCCCGGGTCAGTATCGGCTCTTACTTCTTTCATGGATAAGAATCCCGATGTGGGCGTTGCGGGCGGAAAACTGATATCTCCGAATGGAAAACTGCAGTATTCCTGCTATCGATTTTATACGCCTCTCACTATTTTATATCGGCGGACATTCCTGGGGAAAACAAAAGCGGGAAGGCAAGCAATTGCCAATTTCTTGATGAAAGACTTCGACCATAAAAGCGAAAAAGATGTTGATTGGCTGATGGGCGCATGCCTCATGGTACGCAAAGAAGCATATAAAGAAATAGGAGGAATGGACGAGCGATTCTTTCTCTATTTTGAAGACGTGGACTGGTGCAGAAGGTTTTGGGAAAAGGGTTGGAGGGTTTCGTATGTACCCCAAGCGGTATTTTCCCACTACCATCAGCGCAGCAGCGAAAAAGGAGCCTTGCTTGGCATCTTCTTTAACCGCACTACACGGGAGCATATACAATCGGCATTTAAATATTTTATAAAATTCTTCGGCAAACCGCTGCCGAGATAAAAAAATGCCCAGTTGCTTTTTTAAAAAAGTAACTGGGCGCAAAGAGCTTCATCAGACAACATGGCGCACCCCCTCAATATTTCCTAGGAACCTATCGAATGCAGCGCGCTCTATCGCAAGATTCCAATACAATGTTTTCTTGAAAAAGAGGCGGCGAAGCGAGCGAAAGGTGTAAGAAGCGAGCGCGCGCACATGCTTTTCTCGAATAGACAGAATCGAAATCGCAGCGCAACTTAATTGAATACGGGGCCTACTGGCTGCATAATACGATCCGTTATTCCAATTTTTGCACTGTTTTGCGAACAGAAAAAGACTTGGCAGGGAAACGAGCTCTTTTTCAAAGACAAATGTATCGTGAATAGGGTAATCGTATTCCATCTTTGGCCGAAAATCATCCTGTAAGCACAGAGAACAAACAACATGATCGGGAGCGATTTCTTTTCTTGTATATTCGATTCCTTCGATTTTGAAGAGCATGCGATCCAATGCGTCTTCCCATACAATGGGGAAGCATGGCCTTCTCACTTGCAAGTAATATGCATCCAATCGGTTTATGGGGATTGGCATAACAACCTCTCTTTCTGTATATTAGGTTGTCAAAGGTACTACCAAGACTCTACCTTTGGTGTACAAGACTTCGCAGAGTCTGTCAATTTATTCATAGCTTTATGGTATGATGGTTTCCATGCACAATGCGCTTCCAGATGTAAAAATTGATCAATACGAAGGTCCGTATGACCTTCTTGTTGAACTTGCGCAAAGCCAGCAAATCAATATTTCTGAAATTTCCTTACAAGACCTTACGGAGCCATTTCTGGCCTACATGCATGAACATAACATCTCATCCGAAATAGTCGCTTCGTTTATTGTCGTAGCATCTACGCTCCTTCTTTTAAAAGCACGCCGCATTCTTCCCAAACTGGAAGATGAGGAGCAAGAAGAAATTGAGCAGCTGACTTATCGCCTTCATATATATGAGATATACAGAGAAGCCGGAGAGGCTATCGCCCGTGCATGGGGCAACTCTCGGCTTTTGCCAGCCCACTTCTTTGCAGAAGGCGAAGAATCATTTGCCGATAGCGCAATGCCGCAGATAGCCCCGGAAGAACTCTCTGCTATTCTTGAGAAAAAAATCACCAGTATTCCAACGCCTCGCCCGACAGCGCATCTTACCCATCGAGGGCGTTCGCTGAAAGAAATTCTTACGATTTTTACGGATCGGCTCCGCACTGCAAAGCGCCTTATTTTCCAGGAACACATTCAAGGTGCGCCTCGACAAGAACAAGTTATTTCTTTTCTTGCGGTTCTTGAGATGGCGCGCAAGGAAGAAATTTCGCTTGCACAATCGGAGCCGTTCGGAGAGCTGATACTCCACCGACTATGACTCCTCTTGCGCAAAAAATTCAGGCTTTGCTTTTTACTGCGGGAGAGGCGGTATCTCTCTCTGATTTAGCTTCTCTTACAAAAACATCAGATAAAGATCTGCAAAACGCTTGCATGGAATTATCCCAAGCGCTGGAAGGAAGCGGCCTTACTCTCGTGTCAACGGATACGAGCGTACAGCTGGCAACCTCGCCAAGTATTGGGGAATTTCTCGCAGAATTTGATACGCAAGAAACTCCGGAGCTTTCACGATCCGCAATGGAAACTCTTTCTATCATCGCATACCGAGGCCCTATCGTGAGATTCGACGTTGATATCATTCGCGGAGTTGACTCCAGGAGAATGATCCGCCAGTTGCTTCGAAGAGGCATGGTCCGACAAATCCGCGTATCC
Source organism: uncultured Candidatus Saccharibacteria bacterium (assembly GCA_964589385.1). Taxonomy (GTDB): domain Bacteria; phylum Patescibacteriota; class Andersenbacteria; order UBA10190; family UBA10190; genus HO2-45-11b. Next base: position 2,554 of record CAZPRL010000058.1, read on the forward strand.
GGGAAAACTCCCCTGTACGATATTACAGAAGAGTTTTTGTCGCATATCGGAGTTGCAAAGAGAGAAGACATGCCGAATTTTGAAAAGCTTTCTTCCAGCGAAGAAATTTCCCGCATATTGCAAACTCCTTCATGATTTCCGTATTTCAAATGGCAGCGGCCGTTCTTTCATGCACCATTGTCCAGCAGCCGCTTCTTTCCTGCGTTCCCTATGCGCTTGCGGATGAGACAGCCGCACCCCAAACACAAGCTCCTATTCCCCAAAAGACAGGGGATGCAATAGACGTTGCGCTTACTGCGGATTCTGCCTTTGTATGGGATATTGCGACAGATACCGTGCTCTATGATCGAAACAGCGACACGGAACGCCCTGTCGCAAGCTTAAATAAGCTCGTTTCCAGCCTTGCAATCCGCGAGCTGCTGCCTTCGGTGCAGACTGCTGTTAAAATACCGAGCGAGGCAAGGAGAGCTCAAACACTCGGCGCAAATATCAAGCTTCCCATCGGGCAGCATGCGTCTGTAGAAGATCTTCTTGCCGCGAGCCTTGTGCCATCCGCAAACGATGCGATGGTTGCCCTTGCGGTTGCCGCAAAAGGATCAGAAGAAGCGTTTGTCGAATATGCGAATGGGTATGCCGCGCGCCATGGACTCTTCCATACGAAGCTTGCAAACGCAACGGGCCTGCAAGGCGGAGAGCAATACTCGACTGCTCGAGACGTAAAAGAAATGCTGACCATGGCATATAACGACCCCGTATTGCGACCTTATCTGTCGCAACAAAAAGGATCTCTTACAACACAAGAGGGGACTTACAGAGAATATGTTTCTACTGATAAGCTGCTTGGAACTTACTTGACTATTCTTGCGGGGAAAACCGGCTATACTATTGCGGCAAAAGAAAATCTTGCAATTATCGCTGCGGGCCCGAGGGGACAGAAAATCGGAGCTGTTATTCTGGGAAGCGACAACCGTTTCCAGGACGCCAAGACTGCGGTAGAATACGTGGTAAGGAACTATACATGGCCATGATTGCGTTTTCTGATCCATTTTTGGTAACAAGTGTTGTGCGCGTACTGGGCATTGGCATGGTCGCGTTTCTTGTTGCGTTTCTCCTCACTCCGTTATTGACGAATGTCCTGTATATCTACAAGTTTGGAAAAAATATTCGAAATTCCGGGAACACTCCGTTTTACTCGAAGCTTCATGCGGCAAAAGCGGGAATACCTGTCGGGGGAGGAATTATTATCTGGGGCACCGTTACCATTATTGCCATTACATTCTGGGTTTTGAAAGAGATTTTCCCCACTAATTTCTTTTTTGCTCTGAATTTCTTAACTCGCCCGCAAACACTCCTTCCGCTTGGAGCTCTGGTAGCAAGCGCGCTTGTCGGTCTTCTCGACGACTATATGAATGTGCGGGGAATTGGGCCAAGCGGCGGCGGACTGCGCATGAAGCATCGGCTCGGACTATATACCATCGTCGCAATTTTTGGCGCCTGGTGGTTTTACACAAAATTGGAATGGAGCTTGATTCATGTTCCGGGAGTCGGCGATTTTGAAATCGGCTGGTGGTATGTTCCTCTGTTTATCCTTGTTATCGTATCAACGGCATTTTCCGTAAATGAAGCAGATGGCCTGGACGGACTTGCGGGAGGAATTTTGCTTTTTTGTTTTGGCGCATACACGGCGATTGCATTCGCGCTTGATCGAGTCGAATTGGCAATGTTCTGCTCGGCAATCGCAGGGGGAATCTTGGCTTTTCTTTGGTTTAACGTATATCCGGCGCGCTTCTTTATGGGAGACACGGGAGCCATGAGCCTGGGCACTACGCTTGGGATCATCGCCATGCTGACGAACTCTGCGCTTATTTTACCGATTATCGCATTTCCGCTCGTACTGGAATCGCTTTCCGTTATCGTTCAGGTGATTTCGAAAAAAGTCCGCGGTAAGAAAGTCTTCCTCTCTGCTCCTATTCATCATCACTTTGAAGCGCTCGGCTGGCCGGAAACAAAAGTCACCATGCGCTTCTGGATCATTTCTGCGGTATGCGCAAGTATCGGCCTTGCCGTGGGCTTGCTTGGAATGGGAACGTAACCATATGCCCTCACAAAGAATACTCGTACTTGGCCTCGGCCTCCATGGTGGAGCAATCGGGACTATCAGATATCTTGCGAGTGAGGCGTGTCCGCCGAAATGGAAAAATGCCCATATTATTGTCGCTGATAAAAAAAGCAAAGAAGAACTTGCGCCTTCTCTGGAAAAACTGAAAGATATTCCCCATGTCAGGTATGTATTTGGCGAGCACGGAATAGAACTGCTGGACGGAGTGGATATTATTATTAAAAACCCGGGGGTTCCGAGAAACGTGCCGCTTCTTGAAGAAGCTCGGCGAAGAAATATTCCCATTGCAGTAGACAGCGG
>CAZPRL010000059.1:0-4847 GCA_964589385.1 uncultured Candidatus Saccharibacteria bacterium
TTCGGCAGCCCGGAAACCACGCCTGGCGGTCGTGCTCTGAAATTTTACTCTTCTGTCCGCCTGGAAATTCGCCGGCGCGCGCAGATTAAGATGGGAGAAAAGATTATCGGGAGCCGCGCGTATGTGAAGGTGGTAAAAAACAAGGTTGCCCCTCCATTTCGCGTTGCGGAGTTCGACATCATGTACAACGAAGGCATCAGCTATGAAGGCGACTTGGTAGATAAGGGCGTTGAATACAAGCTCATCCAAAAATCAGGCAGCTGGCTTTCCATGGGCGACACAAAAATCGGACAAGGCCGAGAAGCTTCCAAGCTATTCTTACGGCAAAACCCAAAGGTTGCAAAAGAGCTGGAAAAGGCAATTTGGGAAGCGGTAGAAGCGGAAGAAAAAACGCCGGCTAATTAGCCAAGATAGTTGTCTGGGCAGTTGTTGTTTTTGTAAAATCTCCAAGTGCCATCATTGCAAATCCTGCAATGACCATAAGTATCGATAACGTCTCGATAAAATTGCTCTGATATCTTCCCGCATCTAACCCTATTGTACCTACAAGCACCAACCATAATCCGATTCCGTACGTTGTTTTCTGTTGTGAGTGTTTTCCGCGGGCAAAAAATAGAATTGCAATGAATGTAGGAGTCATTAGTAATATAAAGTAGTCTAATGCTACTTCTAGCACTAAAGATGGAGCTCCTAAGAATGGGAAATCTGGAGAAAGGTAAATAGCTAATGCTGCAATACTAAAAGCAAGAAAACGTTTAGTCTTTAGGTGGTAACGTGACGCTATTGCTATGAGTAATATTGGCCACAAGAGAAAAGAAAATGTCCAGAAAACCCGGAAAAAGAATGGAGGAGTATCACTATCTTTCAGGTCTCTTAATCCAAAAAACTCAATTACTGCTATTATGGGAACGATTAATCCCACAACCGGTACCTTGCGTCCTTTTATAAGCATGGAATGATTGTAACATAAAAAATACCCGCACTTCCTAAGAAGTACGGGTCTATTGTTACGCGGATGTGTTCGGGTATATCCGCGGTTGTTTGCCGCTTTGTTTGTATTGCTCATGAGAAATCCTTTTCTTCGGCTTGTGTAAGGAGACGGTAGCGCACGCTTTTGCAAATCCTATTGCGATGGCGGGACACATTCCTTGGAGAATCATGCCGGCGATGCTTTGGCATGGATGAATGCTCTGCAGTGTTATTGTTGTTATGGCGAAGAGCGGCAAATATCGGAGTAAATGGGGTATTCCCATGGTATGCTCCTGTGCGAGGTGGAAAGAACAGATAGTGCTTCTTTTGACACTAACTCCCTATTATATACCTAAGCATCCTACTTTGTCAAGTTCAGGAAGAACGGTATACTAATAGGTATGATTACAAAAAATGCACTTATATCGTATGCGATCCTTGCTGCAATTGCAGGAGGCGCCCTTTATTTTTTCTCAACAAAACAACCTATGAATACTCCAACACCTTCTCCAAGTCCGATGGCTTCGCAAAGTGTCCCTTCGGGAACGGCAGATGTCATTCTAAAAACGACAAAGGGCGATATCGGCATTGATCTGTTTGAAGAGCAGATGCCAATAACTGCCGGCAACTTCCTCAAGCTTGCCCGGGAAGGATTTTATACCGGCACGAAATTTCATCGCGTTATTGCCGGGTTTATGGTTCAGGGAGGAGATCCGAATTCAAAAGGGGATGATGCAAGCACGTACGGAACGGGCGGTCCGGGATATACGATTGAGGATGAGTTTGTCGCAGGGCTTTCAAATGTTCGCGGAACTCTTTCCATGGCAAATACCGGCGTGCCAAAATCAGGCGGAAGCCAATTCTTCATCAATGTGGCAGATAATACCGGGCTTGATTTTGATAAGCCGCCTATGGCATCCAGCCATCCCGTATTCGGCCAGGTAGTATTCGGCATGGACATAGTTGATGTGATTGTGGGGTCTCCGGTAGGCCCGAATGATTTGCCTCTAGAGCCGATCGTTATCGAAAACGTGGAAATACAATAGGCTCTTAGCCTTGTGGGCTCATCAGTGCAAACAGCGCGTCTTGATTGTCATCTTGCGCTGTTTTGTTGCGCTGCTTTTTTCCGCATGAAAGGCATTTATGAATGAGGTCTAATTTTTCAGGATCCGACCCTTCCACCGCAATTGCGCGCATGAGTCCATGGCAAGAAGACGCTCTATCTCCTGGCATATCGCCATCTACATGTTTTGATGTCAGGCATGTTATGCAATGGTTTCTGCATGTGCCTTTGGCGGGCGCATTAATGAGTCCGCATGCTTCGCATACGAACCCTTCATTGATTACGGTAAAACCCATTATTTTATTGTCCTCGGAAACGCAGAATGCCCATGTCGCGGCCGCGCTTGATTTCGCGTGCGACTCTTCGCTGGTGCTTTGCGCATGCTCCGCTCTTGCGGCGAGGAAGAATCTTGTTCTGTCCGCTCATGAACTTGCGAAGCATCTCTGTATCCTGCATAGGAATTTCATGCAGTTTTTCTGCACACAAGAGGCATTCGGTTGGGTATTTTCGCTGGTTTTTTTGCATCATATGATATTAAAATGGGATGTCTTCAATTCGAATTTCTTCATCGGAGATTACTGCGGGAGCTGCTATTTCTTGCGAAGGCGACGCTTCATTCTGGGCCGGGGTAAATGCTCCCTGCGGTGCGCGTCCTGTATTATCCGATTTGTTGCCGAGCATGATCATATTTTCCGCTACCACTTCTGTCCGGTATCGCTTTTGTCCGGAGGTTTTGTCGTCCCAACTTTGCGTTTGCAAGTACCCTTCCAGATATACTTGCCGGCCTTTTGCCAGGTACTGTGCTGCTATTTCCGCTAACCGCCGCCAGGCGACAATGTTGTGGTATTCCGTCTTTTCTTGCTGGCCGCCCTGCTGGTCTTTCCAAACTCTGCTGGTTGCAATTGAGAAGCTGGTTACTGCCGTCCCTTGGGGAGTCGTTCGGGCTTCCGGGTCGCGGGTGAGCCGTCCGATGAGCATGACTTTGTTCAAATCCATATTATTTCACTTCTTCCGTTAGCGCCTCTTCGATTCCTTTCTCTACGTCCTGCATCGTGACTTCTTTCTGCACTTGAGGAGCTTTGCTTTTCTCTTCCGTTCTGTGCGAGTGCTTCTTTGCGTCTTTTCCTGCTTTTCGGCCATGCTTTTCCAGAAGTTCTTGGCTCATGCGCGTTCGTTGTGGTGTTGCAAGAATCGTGAAGCGCATGACTCCTTCCGCGCGTTTCAGGAATTCATGGACGTCGGCTATTTTTGCAGGATCAAGCTCGAGGCTGATAACGCGCATAAATGCTGAATCTTGCTTCTGTATCTTATACGCAAGCCGCTTGCGGAGCGCAGGAGCCCCCGGAAGCACACTTCCGGAAAAACCGGCAATTATCTCGTCAACAGACGCGTTTAAACCCCCGCGGTCCTCTTCGGACAGCTTTGGATCGATGAGATACGTGATCTCGTACGGGTTTTGTTTCATGGCAATAGTGTAGCAAAAGTGCCCAAAAACGTCAACATCCTCCTCCCCTTACCAAGGGGGAGAGCCTATACCGAAAACTTAAATACAAAGATGTCTCCATCTGCGACAATATAGCTTTTTCCTTCGTCTCGCACTTTCCCTTTTGCGCGCGCGGCGGCATATCCGCCGAGAGAGGTAAGGTCGCTGTAGGCTACGGTCTCTGCGCGGATAAATCCTCGTTGCATATCGGAATGTATCTTGCCGGCTGCTATGGGAGCGGCGCTTCCTTTTTCTACCGTCCACGCGCGTGTTTCGTCTTCTCCTGTTGTAAAGAACGTAATCAGCTCAAGCAATTCATATCCCGCAAGAATCAGGCGATGCAATCCCGTGTCGGCAAGCCCGTATTCTGCAAGGAATACCTGTTGCTCTTCCAGAGACAATTGCGCAATTTCTTGTTCGATTTGGATAGAAAGCGGAAGTACGTTGACGTTTTCCCTCGCCCCGGATGGGGAGAGGGTTAGGGTGAGGGGCGTCGGGTCGCGCAGTTGTGATTCGCTTACATTCGCCACGTACATCATCGGCTTACCGGTTAAGAGGCTTGCGCCCTGCATCAGTTCCTGTTCCTTTTCGGAAAGCTCAACGTCTCGCGCAGGGCTTCCTTGTTCTAAGAGCTGTTCTATTTTTTTGAGCGCGCCAAGATGGATTGCCGCATCTTTTGCTTCCGCTCCGGAACCCTTTGCGGTTTTTTCTGCATTTTGGATATATTTTTGTACGGTTGTTAAGTCCGCGAGCGCAAGTTCGGTATTGATGGTTTCTGCATCGCCTGCCGGATCTACCTTATTGTGCACGTGAATAATGTCGGAATCTTCAAAGAATCGGACTACGTGGACGATCGCATCTACTTCCCGGATGTGGGAAAGGAACTTGTTGCCGAGCCCCTCTCCTTTGCTCGCGTCTTTTACGAGGCCCGCAATATCGACAAATTCTATCGTTGTCGGAACAGTCTTTGCAGATTTGGATAGCTTTGTAAGGATATCGAGTCGTTCATCCGGTACGGGAACAACGCCTACGTTAGGTTCGATTGTAGTAAACGGCACGTTGCGAGCGGCAGCGGCTTGTTTGGTTAGTGCGTTAAAAAGCGTGGATTTCCCCACGTTCGGCAGTCCGACGATTCCGAGCTTTAATGACATGCAGATACTGTACGGATAATGAGACGCCAAGTCAAAGTAGTTCCATTGACTATAGTCCCCTATGGGGGGATAATGGGATATATGTTTAAACCAAAGAATCACAAAGAACGAGTATTGCATCGGTTAAAGATTGCCAAGGGGCATCTTGAGAAGGTTATCGCTATGGTTGACGATGATGTCT
>CAZPRL010000060.1:0-4829 GCA_964589385.1 uncultured Candidatus Saccharibacteria bacterium
TTATCTATTTTCGCGTGGATATCCTTATCCTCTCCATATTTCGGCCGGATCAGGAGGTCGGATGGTATTCGCTCGCCTACAAAATTATTGAGAATGGGCTTTTCTTTCCTGCAATGCTTGGAGGGCTTTTGCTTCCCCACATAACTTCAGCTATCACATCTGCTGATACGAAGCGGGCAAATGACCTGGTGTCTCAAGGGCTTCTGCTTTCCTTCTATACTGCAATCATTGCCGTGATGTCCTTAGTCGTTTTTGCCGGCCCTCTCATCGCATTTATCGGCGGATCGGGGTTTGAGTCGTCCGGCCCATTGCTGCGCGTTCTTTCACTTGCGCTTGCGATTATGTTTTTCGGAAATATCTTCGGATTTGCGCTTATTGCATTGGAAAAGCAGCGTACATTGGCCGTCCTCTACGGAGTCCTCGTGTTAGGGAATATCATATTGAATATCATGTATATTCCTCGATATGGCGCAATCGCAGCTTCATGGGTGACCGTTATTACGGAAGCTGCCGCCATGCTTTTCGCCGCATATGTCGTACATCGCCATTTGCAGTGGAAAATTGACGGCATGCGCATGACTCTCGCATTGCTCTGTGCAGGAGTTGCTGTATATGTCGGATATATATTGCCCGAAGGAGTTCATGTTGCATGGAGAATGGCATGTATTGGAATATTGTATGGATGGATGGGATATGCATTCGGGCTATGGAACAAAACAACGCTTATGGCCCTCAGGCAGTCTCCAATCGTATGAAGACATGCGACATCATTATTCCGACGTATAACGCAGGAGAGAGGCTTGTACGCACGCTTAGCGCACTTGTTGCCCAAGAGACTCCGCCCGGATGGGCTGTTCGGCTAATTGTCAGTGATGATGGATCTGCAGAAAACGTTGAGCCTGTTGTTCGTCGGTATGCCAAAAGTGGCCCATGGCTGCCCCCTCTTATTCTGCTCAATTCGCACGAGGGCCGTTCTCGCACGAGGAACCAGGCGATAGATCGCGCAACGGCGCAGATACTTCTTTTCCTGGCAGACGACATGGTACTTCGCCCTCGAGCGCTTTGGGAGCATTTGCGCTTTCATGAAGAGCACCAAGACGAAGCGCATGCGGCGTTGGGGTGTGTTGTATGGGATCCGAGCGTGCGCGTTACACCTTTTATGGACTGGATGATGCACGGCGGGCAGCAAAACGATTACGATGCAATTGCGGGCAAGATAACGTGCGACCCGGAGCATTATTTCTACGGGTCGTTTATATCCATGAAGCGGGCCTTTCTCGGGGATGCGCGATTTTCCGAAGAATTTTCGGAGTATGGATGGGAAGATCTCGAACTTGGCAGGCGTCTCAAGGAAAAAGAACTGCAGCTATTTGTGCTGCATCGCGCTCTTGCACTGCATCGGCATGCCTACGCCGCACAGTCCATACTCCTGCGTCAGCAAATTGTAGGGAGCGCAAAGTACCTTGTGAACACTAATTCAATTCGACGCATGAAGCACGAGCTGTATCGATTGTCTGGCGGAAGGGCGCTTATGCGCTCCTTTATGAAGAAGTGGGGGGATTCGCTGAATATGCCGAGGATTTTTGAATTCGTAACTGCGGGAGAATTTTGGTATGGCGTACATCATGCGAACAGGGTGTTGAAAAGAAAAAATAAATAATAAACTATATTGAGCCAATAAATCAAAGAATACGCATCATGTTCACAAAAAACGGGAGTTTATCCACAGAATTATCCACAGGGATTCCACAGAAAAGATCTCTCTTCGTCATTATTGTCCATTTTGGTGCGCCCGAGCATACGGATCGGGCAGTGGCGTCAGCAGTGCAAAATTCCATTGTCCCGGAGCATATTATTGTCGTAGACCATGCTGGTACTCCCTATGCGCCGGCAATACCGGTGACGATCATTCAGCCTAAGACCAATGGCGGGTATGCGGCAGGAATTTCTACAGGGCTTGCGGCTACAAAAAAGCTAGGGGCAATGCCTTCTGATTTGTGCATGGTGATAAATAACGACGCAACGCTGCAGCAAGGCAGTGGTGAGGCTGCTTTGCAGTGGTGGCATGGCAACGGCAAAAAAAATATGCTCGCAGGAGCACTGTATGGGTATGTATCGCCATGGTCAGGTCGGGCAGTGCTTGCTTCAAAGAAGCCGCATGCGTACTTCGGAGGAATTCCCTATATGCATGGGGCGTCGCTTGTCGGGGAGTATGGGATGTTTTCGAAAATTAAAATGCCTATCGACCTATTCTTATACTGGGAAGACGTTGCGATAAGCATGGCAGTGCTGCAAAGCGGAGGAACCTTGGCAGTCATTCCCGGTTTCCATATAGAGCATGACGATCATGCCGATGTCCCCTCTCCTCAAAAGCTCTATTATCTTGTCCGCAATGGAGCGTACGTGATGGAGCGCCATCCTGTATTATTTTGGAGAGAATACTGGCGCGCCGTGAATATGTTGCGCAGAATATATCATTCCCTGTTGTCGGGCAACAATCACAAAACGATAGTGCGGGCGCTTCATGATGCGTATCGCGGAAAGCTTGGTAAAATGCCCATATGAATATTGGAGCAGCTATCGTGACGCATAATAATGCAGAAGACATTGAGAGCTGCATTGCAAGTCTGATTCATGAAGGCCTGCAGCATATTGCGATTGTTGATAGCATGTCCCATGACGGCACTGCTGAAAAAATAGCAAAGCTTGCTTATCCGCATGAGCTGCTATCGGAGAATAAGGGATTTGGATATGCAGCGAACAAGGCTGCAAGATTGTTGAACACAGAATATGTTCTTTTCTTAAACCCGGATGCCGTTCTGCTGCCTGGGGCTTTTGCGCATGGAATGAAAACGATGCAGCAATGTTCCCGGGCAGGTATTGTCGGTCTTTTGCTGTGCGACTCTGCTGATACGCCTGAACATGCCGCATATGGGGATGAGCCGACGCTCGCCCGTCTTGTCATGAGGCACATCTATCGTGCTCCGATCCCTACAGTCCCTTTTTCTGTAGATTGGGTTTCCGGAGGAGCGTTCATTATTTCTCATAAACTTTTTAGGCATATAGGAGGCTTTGATGAGTCTTTCTTCTTGTATTGGGAAGATGTTGATCTATGTAAAAGAGTAAGAGATGCCGGCTATCAAGTGATTTTAGATACGGGAGCCAGAGTGGCTCATACAAGAGGAGGAAGCAAACTTTCCGGGCGTGTAAAAACCGCGATATACGATGCATCTGCAGACAGATACTACAAAAAGCACTACTCTACCACTATATGGGCAATTCAGAGGTTTTTAAGAAAGATGTACCGGCTGTAGCGCACCTTGCGATTGCGGGTATCTGGGCATCCCTCGTACTCGGACAAATAGTTCGGCTTCCTCTTGAGGGCCAAGGCGGAGGCGTGCTGCTTAGTGATATTGCAGTTGCGGTGTTTCTCTTGGTTGCCGGAATGCTTGTCGTTGTAGGAAGGGCGGATATTGCGCGGCCAAAGCATGGTATCGCATGGCTTGCGGTTGGCCCCTTTCTCTTGTGGGGATTTGCAGTCGCAATGGCAAGATATGGCATGTTAAGTGCTGAAGAAATAACGATTACGCTGCTCTACTGGCTTCGGCTCGCTGCTATTCTCGCGGTATTTCCGGTTACTATTTTGCTGCTTTATACGAAAGAAGCTAAAAAAAGCGCGTTCAGATATATTGTTTACGCATATATTGCATTATTGGCATTGGGGTATGTGCAAATTGTATTCTTCCCGTCGCTATCCAGCGGCAATACCGGCTGGGATCCGCATCGGTCGCGCATGTTTGCAACGTGGCTTGATCCGAACTTCTTTGGCGCATTTCTTGGCATGTTCCTCCCTCTCGTTTTCTTGCGTACTAAAAGCAACATAGTTCTGCTTCTCGGGATTGGGGCGATAGTTTTCACTGCATCTCGAAGTGTATACATTGCCACTCTTTGCGCACTGGCGGTAAGTGGTACGCTGTGGCTTGTCGTCTCGTCAATCCCAAAAGCATGGAAAAAGCCGATGGCGTATATCGGCGTGAGCGTGCTATTGGTAGTAATTCTTGGCGCGGCAATGCTTGGCGAGCGAGCGACGAAATTCTTTGTGAATGATCCGACCGTAGTCCTGCGTTCTGACGCCTACAAAGCTACATGGAAATATCTCATCGAAGAACATGCGCTACTGGGAGTCGGGTATAATGCGTATCAATTTGCCGCTCGCGACGCGGGTTTGATTTCAGACTTTACGATACATTCTCGTTCAGGCTCGGATAGCAGTATTCTCACGCTTTTCGTAACGACAGGAATTATTGGCGTGGGGCTATTCTTTGCCCCCATCGTATTCGGTCTATTCTGGCATGTCCAGAAATGGCTCTTTATACAGCAGTATAGTTCTTTGTGGTTTATTTGGGCGACTGTATTTCTTCTCGTTCATTCCCAGTTTGCTAACAGTCTGCTCTACCCCCATATTCTTCTGCCGTATCTTATTGCGGCTGCTCTTCTTTTATGATGCGCGTACTCGTTGCAGTTCTTGCGGGTTTGTTGCCGCTGTATATTATCAGGTTTTCCATTTTAGGAATTCCGACTAATGCGTTTGAAGCTGCCGTATGGATGTCCGGAATATATGTGCTTATATTTTCGCATGCGCGAAAAACGTGGATGCAGAAACTGCGATCTCTCCCGCGTGCGCATCGTATATGGATAGCATGTTTTCTTGCTGCGGGAGTTATCTCGACCATCAATTCCCCTGTACTGCTTTCAAGTCTGGGTATTTTAAAAGGCTGGATTATAACACCCATGCTTTTTAGTTCGCTTATCCTTGCGTTTGGAAGTCG
>CAZPRL010000061.1:0-4775 GCA_964589385.1 uncultured Candidatus Saccharibacteria bacterium
ATGTCTTGTATCGCTGGCGTAGCTCAGTTGGTTAGAGCGCGGGACTCATAAGCCCGAGGTCGGAGGTTCGATCCCTCCCGCCACCACTTTCCTTTACAACAGGCGAATAGTCTGTATTCTAAGGTAATATATTGGGCCTGAAGTGTAACGGTTTTGCATGTCTCCCTGTCACGGAGAAGGCAGCGGGTTCGACTCCCGTCAGGCCCGCCCTAAGAAAGAGAAGCAAAATTTTTATACATCCTGTATTATGCTCGTATGACAGTAAAAGCGTTTATTTGGGGAGCTTTGGCAACCATGATTGCGTCATGGGGAGTGCTTGCGCTTATTGTGACATGGATAGATCCGAGCTCGTCGGCTGCGGCAATGGGATTTATTCTTTTCTTTTTGGCGATGTTCCTGGCAGTCGCATCAATGGCAGCTCTTGCAGGATACGTATTTCGATCTGTATTTCTGCGAAGCCAGCTTTCCGCATACCGGGTACGGCCGGCACTTCGCCAAGGAATGCTATTAGGAGCTTTTGTCGACCTGCTGCTTTTTCTCCAGCTTGAGCGGTTGCTCATTTGGTGGGTAAGTGCCATTATCGTATTACTGTTTATTGTTATTGAGTTAGTGTTTATATCGTATGACAAACATGGAGCTTCAACTTCCTGAACTGGCCGATAAAGCGCGAAAGGGGTTATTTGATACTCAAGACGCGCATGCGCTTGAAGAATGGCGAAAGCAATATATCGGCCGAAGCGGAGAAGTTTCTTCGTTGCTTCGTGAAGTAAAAAACTTGCCCGAAGACCAAAAGCGGACCGTAGGCAGCGAGGCAAATGCGCTCAAGCGAGAACTCGAAGAATTATACGCAGAAAAGCAAAAAACGCTTGCGAAGCCTGATGCTTTTTATGCAAAGAAGTTCACGGGCCTGCCCGCCGACCTGTCCTCCGAAGCCGGAGCGAAGGGGGAAGCCCCGCGCGGCGAGGCGAAGGCGGGTCATGTGCATCCGCTAACCATCACCTTAAATCGCATCTATAGTATCTTCTCTGCTATGGGATTCATTATTGCGGACGGTCCGGAGGTTGAAGAAGAAAAATATAATTTTGATGCATTAAATATTCCTGTTGATCACGTTGCGAGAAAAGAGGGGGATACATTTCTTCTAGATCCGTTGAGCATAAATGGACAAGAAGGCCTCGTACTGCGCACACAGACATCTCCGATGCAGATTCGCTCCGTTGAAACGATGCGCCTTGCTCCGCCGTTTAAAGTGATTGCGCCCGGAAGAGTATTTCGACGAGAGAAGGTAGACGCAACGCACGATTCGACATTTTATCAGTTCGAAGGGTTGGGTATCAGTGAGACTATGAATATTGCGGACTTCAAGGGAATTATTGCCGAGTTTTTCTCCGCATTCTTCCAAAAAGAAACAACCGTCCGCCTTCGTCCGTCATATTTTCCCTTTGTTGAGCCAGGATTTGAAGTAGATATGTCATGCGTATTCTGTAACGGGTCCGGCTGCCGTGTATGCAAACATACCGGCTGGATAGAAGTTATGGGTGCGGGCATGGTGCATCCCAATGTGCTGAAGAATATGAATCTTGATCCTGCCCGGTACCAAGGATTCGCCTTTGGCGGCGCAGTAGATAGGCTTACCATGATTCGCCATGGAATCACGGATATAAGGATGTTCTGGAGCGGGGATATTAGGTTCTTAAAACAATTCTCATAATATGAAATTCTCGTACGCAATTCTCAAGCAGCTCGTGCCGAGCATGAATCTTTCTCCGAAAGATCTTGCCGAGCTTTTGACAATGAGAAGTTTTGAAACCGCTATTGATCGTGAGTACATTATTGATCCGAACATTACTGTTGTAAAAATAATAAAAATAGAAAAGCATCCAAATGCCGATAAGCTTCGCTTGGCAACAGTTACGGACGGAACTAATGATGTGCGGGTTGTATGCGGAGCGCCGAATATTGAAGAGGGCCAACTCGTGCCGTACGCGCCTCCGGGTACAAAAGTATACGACGACGATGGGGATACGTTTATGTTACAAGAAGCGGTTATTCGTGGAGAGAAAAGCCCGGGGATGCTGAATTCTGTTCGGGAGCTGGGTATCTCCGACAATCATGGCGGGATTCTTATTCTGCCGCCGGAAACGCCGGTCGGCTCAAAACTTCATGAACATATACCAAGTGACAGTATGTTGGACGTGGATGTTCTGCCGGATAGAGCGGGCGATGCAAATACTCATTATGGAATGGCTCGTGAAATAGCGGCCTTGCTTGATGTGGAAATTCAAGAAGCAGATCAAGACTTTTCGCTCATTGAACAAGTCGCAGAGGTCGCACAGATGGGAGAGTTTGCGATTCCTACTCAAGATAAGCCTCACGTGATTGTATTTCATCCGGACAGGCCCGCGCAGTTTGCGGGAATACCTATTGAACATGCAATGGTAAAAAATATCCTTGAGCGATTGCGGTTCAAGGTACGTGAAGAAGATCAAGTATGGCGCGTAAGCGTGCCTTCTGATCGTAAGGATGTGCTTGGCGAACATAATCTCATCGATGAAGTTGTCCGCGTGCACGGGCTTGATGAAATTCCGATCGTTGTGCAAACAGGAGAAGACCCGCTGCCTGTTACGGACAGCGTCTACTGGGAACAGAGGATTCGCGAACTTCTCGTACAATCCGGTTTTACGGAAACATACAGCTATTCATTTGAAGACGAACGATTTGCGAAGCTAGTCGGTGCCGAGCGCCATCCGCATGTAGAGCTGAAAAACCCCATGGCGCCGGAGTTGAAGAAATTGCGATATTCCATGCTGCCGGGGCTTCTTGCTGCAATGAATAAGAGCCGAGACGAAATTCACCGCGACCGCAAAGGCTCTGAAAAAGCGCTATTTGAAATTGGGAGAGTGTACCATCAAGGCGACAGCGGTACGGTGCCGGGCATTGTCGAGCGCCGCGTGATATCCGGAATTATGGTAGGAGATGAATCTTCGCTGCAAGAAATTATCGATAAAATTCGAGAACTGTTTGGAATTGAAGCAGTTAATTTCTCCCCCTCATATGAGGGGGAGCGAGAGGGGGTCAAAAAGACGTTTGCTACCGTTCGTAAACTTGAGTATGCCGGAGAGTTTTTTGGGATTACGTATGTGTTGAGCGATGAGTTGCTCAAAAAGCTCAAATACCGCTTGCCACTCGTGGCATTTGAAATAAGTTTCGGCGCGCTGCTCAAGCATGCTCCGGATGTCGAGATTCCCGTACGCACGCTCCAAGATATTCGTGCGCAAAAAGAAGAGCCTGCGCAATTTGCCGAACTGCCAAAGTACCCAAGCGTATTCCGGGATATTTCAATGATCGTTGATCCTGCTCACGGCATCGATATTGTGGAATCCCTGATATGGCAAATAGGGGGAAGTATCGTCTCGGATGTGGATTTGTTTGATGAATATACGCCCGATAATGGACAACGAAGCTTGGCATTTCATGTAGAATACCGACTGCCTGATAAAACGCTGACGGACACACAAGTTGACGAAGTTCATAGAAAGATCGAGCATGCCCTGAAAAAGCAATTCGGGGCCGAAATTCGGTAGTTTTTGAGGTTGAAAAGAAGGGGCAAATCTGCTACCATACATCCATTATGGCAAAGAAATCAGCATCTTCCTCATACGGCGCATCGGAAATTACCGTTCTCGAGGGTCTCGAACCGGTCCGCAAACGTCCCGGAATGTATATCGGAGGGACAGGTTTAGAAGGGCTTCATCACCTTATCTGGGAAGTTGTCGACAATTCAATCGATGAAGCAATGGCCGGGCATGCTACGCATGTCGAAGTTCGTCTATTGCCTGATAACGTTATCTCCGTTCAAGACGATGGGCGAGGTATTCCGGTTGAAAAGCATTCTAAGACAAAAAAATCTACGTTGGAAACGGTACTTACTGTGCTTCATGCAGGAGGAAAGTTCGGCGGAGAAGGATATAAGGTTTCCGGAGGATTGCACGGAGTGGGTGTTTCCGTTGTAAACGCATTGTCCGAATGGCTGGAAGCGGAAGTCGAACGCGATGGCGGGCAATTTATACAAAAATTTAAGCGCGGGGCGGCGCAGGGAAATGTAAAGAAGATAGGCGCATCGAAACGGACCGGTACGAAAATCACGTTCAAGGCGGATAATGAAATTTTCAAAGAAATAGATTACAACTGGACGAAGATTCTCCAGCATTTGCGCCAGCAGTCATACCTAACTCCCGGCGTGCGGATGAAAATTACAGATGAGAGAGAAGTGGGAAAGATACAGGCGTATACATTCTATTTCGAAGGCGGTATTGCATCGTATATCCACCAATTGAATTTGGGCAAGGATGTAAAAAACGAAGAAATCTTTTACGCAAAAAAAGAGTTTGAAGACGACTGCATGGTAGAAATTGCGCTGCAGTATACCGACGCGTACAACGATTCTATTCTGACCTTTGCGAATAACATTTATACGGTAGAAGGCGGAACGCATCTTACGGGATTTCGCACGGCGCTTACTCGCATCATTAATGACTATTCGCGCAAAAATGGATTTTTAAAAGAAAAAGATGATAATTTAACATCGGAAGACGTAAACGAAGGGCTTACGGCAATTGTGAGCGTAAAGCTGCGTGATCCGCAATTTGAAGGACAGACGAAAGGAAAGCTTGGTACTCCGGAAATGCGCTCTATGGTAAACCAGACAATGGCGGAAGCGTTTGCGATGTATTTGGAAGAGCATCCGCAAGATGCTCGCATGATTATGGGTAAAG
>CAZPRL010000062.1:0-4738 GCA_964589385.1 uncultured Candidatus Saccharibacteria bacterium
TGTCTTTTGTCTGTACCGGCGATCCTTCTGCTCCGGTGTACATGTCTTGCATTGGGGGTCGGGGATCTGCGGCGCGTACGCACTTTTGGCATATTCCCCCCGATGAATGGTTGAGGATCGGCAAGATGCTCCAAATGTATCTGCTCGTCCAGTAAAACAACTCCCGGTCTGACACTGTTCAGGCCGGGGTTTTCTTTTGGAGAATATGCTTGCACTGCCGAGAGCAGTACGGCGCGTTCTTCTCTATGCACGATGCGCATGCGCGGTGTTCTTCACTGCAGTTGCTGCAAGACGCCTGTATATCTCCCGGGTTGCCGCACATGCGGCAGAGACCGTAGCGTTTCGAAGGCTGGAGATTGGAGTCTACCGCTACGCGGTGATCGAACATAAAACATTCTCCTTGCCATGCCCCTTCCGGGTATTCTTTCAGGTAATTGGTAATGCCTCCATCGAGCTGAAACACCTCTTTGTATCCCTGGCTTCGCATTTCTTCCGCTGCCTTTTCGCATCGGATGCCGCTTGTGCAGAACATGACGACCTTTTTGTCTTTCGGGATATTGCTTTTCTGTACGAATTCAGGAAAGTCCTGAAAAGATTTTATATTCGGTATAAGAGAATTTTTGAATGTCCCGATGTCGGTCTCGTACCAGTTGCGGGTATCGAGAACGGTGACGTCTTTGCGCTGAAGTGCTGCGTGGAAATCGGTTGGAGATAAGTGATCCGCGTTTCGGCTAACCTCACCTAGCCTCTCCTTCGTAAGGAGAGGAAACGCGACTGGCTTTTTCAGAGCAACTATTTCATTACGAACATCTACTTTGAATCTGCGGAACGGCCGCACATCGCTTTCCCAATTTTGAAAATTGGATATTTGGAACGTCGCGGTAAGATACTTCTTTGTTGCGTCAATCGCTTCTTTTGATCCTGCAACCGTGCCATTGCATCCCTCTTCGGCAATCAGGATGAGGCCGCACATGTCGTGCTGCTGGGCCAATTCCCGCAGTTCATTTTGTATCTTTAAAAGCTCCGCTTTTTTGAGCGACTTGAATATATACCATTGGGTCATGGAATAGGCCATGAGCCTATCTTAGTATAGGGGAAACGTATTGCACAAGACCTTTACTTCTTTTGCAATTCGCTTGATATCTTTGGATTTTTTTGCCTGTTCCTCTATTTCTTCAAAGCTCATATCTTTCCACACGGAAGATATGAGCATTGATTCTCGTATCCACTCGGCGATTTTTGCCATTTCCTTCTCTTTCATGCCGCGGGTTGTAAGCCAAGGCGTTCCCAGGCGGAGTGCGGAAGGGTTGCGTGGCGGACGCGGATCCCATGGCATGGTGGAGTAATTGGTCGTTATTCCTGCATGGGATAATACGCGTGCAAAGGGCCGGCCGAGCAAAGGCTCTTGTGAAAGATCGATAAGAACAAAATGCTTATCGGTGCCGCTGGTTACCAGGGTAAAGTCTCGCTTTTTCAGTTCTTCGCCAAGCGCATGAGCGTTTTTTATAATCTGCATCGCATACTTCTTGAATTGCGGCTTCAGCGCTTCTCCTAATCCTACGCAAATGCCCGCGATGTTGTGGTTATGCGGACCGCCTTGCAGGCCGGGTAGGATTGCGCGATTTATTTTCTCGATGAGCTCTTGTTTCGCGAGAATAATCGCGCCGCGTCCGGAGCGAAGCGTTTTGTGCGTCGTCATGGTGACAACGTCGGCGATTCCCACGGGGGAGGGAAAAGCTTCTCCGGCAATCAGCCCCGCTTCATGCGCAACGTCGGCCAGATAAAAAGCTCCGACTTTCTTGGCGATATTTTTAATTTTTCTATGATTGATGATGCGAGGATATGCGGTGCCTCCCGTGATGATGAGCTTCGGCTTATATTCTTCTGCGATTTTTTGAATCTCTTTGTAATCGAACTGGCTGGTTTTTGGGTTTGTTTTGTATTGAATAGGGGAATACAGCATTGCACTGATGTTTACCTTGCGGCTGCCGCCCTTGTATACGAGTGATCCGCTTGTAACGTCTTTGTCTCGTTTCTTTGCGTCCGGTTCGAACGACCACCCATGCGACAAGTGTCCGCCGTCCGGCAGATACATGGCGAGAATTGTGTCGCCCGGCTGCAAGAGCGCAAGATATACGGCGAGGTTTGCGTTGCTTCCGGAAAGCGCTTGAACATTGGCGCTCCATGTTTTCGGGAGCTTGAATGCTTTTTTTGCGCGTTCAATAGCAAGCGCTTCAAGCTCATCCACAGTTTCCGTTCCTTCGTAATAGCGTGCATTGATGTTGCCCTCGGCGTACTTATGGGAAAATACCGATCCTACGGCTTCTCGAACGGAAGAGGAAAAGTAATTTTCCGACGGAATCATCGAGAGCGTTTCTTGCTGGCGTTTCTCTTCTTTTTTTATAATTCCAAACACTTGAGGATCTGTTTTCTGGAGCGCTGATTTCATATGCGAGTATATCTTATGTGAGTAAATTGAGAAAATTCAGTTGTCTCTACTGCCCGCCACACGATTTCTTCAGGCTTGCCCCGCGAAGCCCGAAGGGCGAAGTGGGGGAAAAACGTATCGCCGGAAAATGCCTGCTTGAGGTGAGATATGCGCATCTCGTCCGCAATGGGCATCATTTGAGCATAAACCTCTGCGCCCCCGATGACAAAAGCATCTTTGCCATCTATTTCTTGCAGCGCTTTTTCAATTGAAGAATACGTCCCTGTACGGGACAAGACAATGTTCTTGCGTCCGGGGAGCTCTCTTCCGATAGAATCAAAAGTCTTGCGGCCCATGATAATCGCGTGTCCCATGGTAAGTTCCCGAAATAATGCTCTTTCTTCAGGAATATCCCAGGGGATAACTCCGTTGCTTCCGATGACGTTATTTTTTGCAACTGCGGCGATGAGGATGACTTCCCCTCTCGTCATACCGCCATCTTTTCCAGTGCTGCGAGTTTTTCTTGAATTTTTTCTTCTTGCCCGCGCCGTGCAAAATCGTACTCTCCCATATTTACTCGCATGTGTTCGGCAATTAATGGATATGCTTTTTCCAGAAGCTTGAATTTCTCTTGTTCGATATGGCGATAGTCGGGATGTCCCTCCGGAATCGTGCGCAACTCCATTTCCCAGAAACAGGATCGTAAATTCGCATATTGCATAAATCGCACTCGATATGCCATCGGTACGGCGTATTGCGCAACGGATGAATCGTGGGATGCGATTTTTTCGTATATCGCGCGCGCGCCGTCCATTGCAGCGCGATAGGGAGCGTCAAGGTTTGCGTCAACGAGCTCCGGGGGTATGTCGTATCCATGCGTGGTAGTAAAGAGCTGCCGTTCTTGCGTAAGCATGCGGTGGCGATGCAGGTCGCGCCATGCGCCGATGTTCATAAGGATATCGAAACGGACGAACGTGTTTTCAAATGCCCTTCCGACTTTCTGCCAGCGCTGGGTGCGCCCGCTTAAGTAGGCGCTGAGAATTTCTTGTTTTTCTTTGGTATTCAGGATTGCCACCGCATTGAGCGTATCTTCCCATGAAGAGGTATTCGTATCTGCGCTGTACAGCATGCCTGCGATTACCTTATCTTCGCCATCTTTGTCGTATTCGACGAGAGATACTTGGCTTTGGCCGGTTTCTGCAGAGCCAAGCAGCTCCTCCGGCAACAATTTTGCAACGCGGCTTTTCTTTTGCGCGATATATTCTTGATACGCCTGTGCAGTGTCTTTGTTGCCATCGTCTTTTACGCGGCGCAGGAACGACGGAGCAATCTTGAACAGCTCTTCGTAGGTGGCATTTGCCGCCCATCTGACTTCGCCCAGCGAGTGCTTGAGCGAGCGGCTCATCAAGTATTCGAATGCCTGTCCGTTTCCGAAGAATGCGACTTGGGATAGCGTGGAAACGGGAAGCAGCCCCCGCGCAGTATCAAATGCTTTTTTTTCAATGACGCTGGCGGATTCTTCCGGGAATTTTTCTGCGAGGTAGGCGCTCATTTGCGGGATAAGGGCGGCATATGTTTCAAACAGCTGGTCCATCGCGGCTTTGTATTCTTTCGCAAGCCCGAGCGTCTCCAGCGTCGGGTCGGTGTAGTATCGGTATGAGCCGTTTACTTTTTTCGAGTAATCGACGTATCGCGTAGATTTTTCAATTGGTGCAAGTCCGATGCGCTGATCTTCGATGTGCTTGATGGCAAGCTGGGAGAGCGAAGAGAAGATAACGTGCATTCCCGCCATTTGGGCAATGGAATCGTCGCCGTATTGCGCGAGCCATTTCGCGTAAAATGAGCGGGCTTTTGGATTGGAGAAAATAGCTTCTGTCGGATGCTTGTGCAAGAATGCGATAAACTCTTTCAGCGTTTCGCCATATTTTTTTACTTCAGGATCTGCTTCGCTATCGGTTAAAAATGGCGTGAGGTATTCATTGAGAAAGATCTTGCGCAAGTCATCCGCTGCCCGGCTGGTACGGGAGCAGAGCGCACCTATTACTTCCGGAGAGCTGATAAGCGCGGCATAGACGGACTTATCCAGGTTGGTAAAAAACGGAGCAACGCGCCATGTTTCATCGTCGCTGAATGCGTCAGGAGCATAGGGCGGGGTAAATGCTTCTAGGGGGAGATTTGATTTCATGGTTTTAGTATTTCATATCCGTATTTCAAAATATAGTTGACAGAATATTATTTTTTTGTTACACGAATGTTGATCATTTTGTTTCAACTTTGCATACTTAGCGCATTCAATTTTCAACTTTGCAT
>CAZPRL010000063.1:0-4652 GCA_964589385.1 uncultured Candidatus Saccharibacteria bacterium
GCATTCTGGGCTGGGTGGGCAGCATTGCCCGCGCTTGGCGCACGGAAAGGAATTGCTCTTTCTCGGGATCAGTGGACGTTTATTGCCGCTCTTGCCGCTCTGGGAGTATTAATAGGCGGCAGAATGGGGTATGCGATTTTTTATGAGCCGATGTATTTTTTTGCTCATCCGGGCGAAATTATCCGGATTTGGCATGGGGGCATGAGCTCTCATGGAGGATTTTTGGGAGTGGCATTTGCGCTTTGGACGGCACGGCGGCACATTGGGGCTCCGCTCCTTGCGATTGCTGATGTCATTACTGTTCCCGCATCGTTTGGGCTTGCAATCGGGCGCTTGGCAAATATTGCAAATGGAGAATTCGGAATGTATCCGTACTATGAAGCTGCGGCTGACGGGGCCATTGCGGCTGTCTGTTTTGCAATGCTGTATAGGTATGGCAAAAAGCGTCATGGCCAGATATTTTCTATTTTTCTTCTTCTCTACAGCATTGCGCGATTTTTGCTCGAGTATGTCCGGGTACAGGAATGGCCGCTTCTATTCGGCCTTGCTCGGGGGCAAATTCTGACGATTCCCCTCTTTATTATAGGCGTGCTACTCTTGGCGTATGCCAAGCACGCCTCAATTCGACGAGCTGTATCGCAAGCTTAACGCCGAGCAGAAAAGGGCCGTAGACGCTGTTTATGGTCCTGTTATGGTGCTTTCCGGTCCGGGAACCGGCAAAACGCAAACACTTGCAATGCGAATTGCGAACATCTTGCAAACAACAGAAATGGATCCGTGGAATATCCTATGCTTGACATTTACGGACTCGGGAGTTGTTGCGATGCGCAAACGGCTTTTCTCCATTATCGGCAGCGCTTCATACTATGTGCGGATCCATACGTTTCACTCTTTCTGCAATGATATTATCGATAGCCATAAGGAAATTTTTGCGCGCAGCAATGTATGGCAGCTGATATCTGACGCAGAACGGGTTGAACTGTTTCGGGACATTATAGATGAACTGCCTGAAGGCCTCGCGCTCAAGCCGTTTTATGACCCATATATGCATTTTTCGGACATTATGCAGAATATCCATAGCTTGAAGCAGGAAGATATTTCTCCGGAAGGATTTTCTGATATTACCGGCTCGCTTGCGCGCTTTGTTGAAGGAGTTGCGGAAGATATGGACCGATTCTGCGCGCTTCGGCCAAAAGAGCGGACGACATTGCAGTGCGATGCGATGCGCGAAAAGGTTGTCTCTGCAGCGAAGTCTGCGGGTTTGCTTGAGTCTATCCAATTCGGGATCATGCGATTATTTGATGATTATCATGAGGCTATAGTGGTCGCCCCTTCCTCAAGGGAGGAGGGCAAGGCGAGGACTGCGCTGAAAAATTCATTGCAGAGGTGGTTCCGGAAACAGCAGGGCGCTTTGGCAAAACAACAAGAGCTCATCGAAGTGTATCGCGCATATGAAGCGCGCATGCATGGGAGAGGGCGCTATGACTATGCGGATATGATATCCATGGTTGTGCGGGAATTAGCGCAAAACGATGCCTTGCTTGCGCACTATCAGGAGCAATTTCAATTCATTCTTGTTGATGAGTATCAAGATACAAATGGATCGCAAAACAAAATAGTGGAGCTGCTCGGGTCTTTTGACGATAAGCCGAATATTTTCGTCGTAGGAGACGACAAGCAGTCCATCTATCGGTTCCAGGGCGCGTCGCTTGCCAATATGGTTTTATTTTATGAGCGGTATAAAGAGTCGGTGCAGGTATCTTCGCTTACGGAAAATTATCGGAGCAATCAAACGATCCTTGATGCCGCTCATGCGGTTATTGAGAATAACAAGGAATCTCTCGCGGCTCATATTCCCGGTATTGCAAGCGCTCTTGTGGCAAAGCGAGACGTTCCTCCTGAAAAACTCAAATTGCTTGCGGCTCGCTCTGAAAACGATGAGGCGTATGCGGCTGCCCGGCATATTGCCTCTCTGATACAGAAAGGGGTCTCTCCTCATGACATCGCAGTGCTGTATCGCAAGAATAGCGATGGAGAAGATTTTCTGCGCATGCTGAAAAGACTGGGTATTCCTGCACGAATTGAAATGGGGGAAGATGTATTCCGCTCTCATACCGTTTTGCAATGGACTGCGCTGCTTTCTTGGATCGTTTCCGGAACGAGCGAGGAATCGTTTGCTCGCATCCTTTCTTATGCTTGGTGGAACTTTTCTCCGGTTGATGTACTGAAAGCGGTGCATTTTGCCGGGCGTTCTCATCTGCCGATGTATGCAGTTATCTCCCAAGAGGAACAGCTGAAGTGCGCCGGCGTTTCGGATGCACAGCCGTTTCTCCGGTTTGCGGAGAATCTGGCGCTATGGAAAAAAGAATCGGCAAACAGGCCTCTTATGGAATTTTTGGAATATATTCTTGCTGAATCAGGATTTTATGACGAAGCGCTTTTGCGCGAAGATTCCATTGCGATGCTCCGTCCCATGAAGACATTCCTGGAAGAAGCAAAGGTGCTCTCTCGCTCGCGCTCGGGCGTTATGCTCGCGGACTTTATGCGCCATATATCATTTTTGCAGGAACATGGAATTGCCCTTCTTACCCCTTCATGGGAAGGCGGCAGCGGCGCGGTCCGTTTGATGACTGCGCATAAAGCAAAGGGGTTGGAATTCCGGCATGTGATTATCACCCGTCTTAACAATCAGCACTGGGGAGGCAAGCGAAATACCTCCCGCGTTCCTCTTCCTGAAGGATTAGTTCAATACGATTTTGTATTTGCAGATGAGAACAATGAAGACGAGAGGCGGCTTTTTTATGTAGCGCTTACGCGGGCGATGGAAGGCATCTTGCTTACTCGATCGGAGCATTCGCTATCCGGGAAAGAAACGGTACAGTCGCTGTTCGTATCTGAAATTCCGGATGCGATGCTAGAGCTTATACCGCAAGAGCAGTCGTCCGATGATGAGCATGGCATGCTTGCCGCAACTCTTACGGATCCCATTTTGGAGGCGGGAGGGGAGGATACAAGGGCATATATTACATCTCTTTTGGAGGGGTATTGCATGAGCGTTACCCATCTTTCCAATTATCTTGAATGCCCGAGGAAGTTTTATGTGCGCAATGTTCTTCAGATTCCTTCAGAAAAATCGCGCAGCCTTGCGCTTGGAAGCGCGTTTCATGGCGCGCTTCGGGATATCCGCGAGGAGGTTCGCGATTCCGGAAAAGTTCCCAATGATGACTGGATTGCGCTCGCATACAAAAAACATGTCGAGCGTGAAAATCTTTCCGAGACAGATAAAAAAGACGTGCTTGCGCGCGGCATGCGCGCACTTGCAGGATATATGCAGGAATATCGCGATAGCATGGATGGGAATGTTCTGACGGAATATAATTTTCGCAAACATAATGTTCGCATTGCAGGAATACCCATTACCGGAAAAATCGACAAGATAGAGATTCTCGATCCGGACAAGAAAACGATCAATCTCGTAGATTATAAAACGGGCAATTCAGATACGTGGAAGGAAAAAATGCGGAAAGACGGCAACTATGTTCGGCAGCTCATTTTTTACAAGCTGCTGTGCGATCATGCTCCCGATTTTCCGTACCGGATGGCAAGCGGCGAGATAGACTTCGTGGAGCCTTCAGGTTCCGGATATATCAAGAAGCGGGTTGAAATTTCAGAAAAAGACGCGGAAGAATTAACGAAGACGATTCAAGGCGTTTGGAAAGATATTCAGGGTTTGCGTTTCTTGGATCCTGCAAGCGGATGCGGCAAAAGCGATTGCGAATACTGTGCCTAGCTAAAAGCTAATATGCTTGAGCGCCCAGTTTATGTCTGATCCCACTTTTTTTCCTGGATTAAAAATTCCCTTGGGGTCGAAGATATTTTTTGTTTGTTCAAAAAGCTGATATATGCGCTCCCCATACATTTGGGGAAGGAGATAGCTGCGAATCAGCCCGTCGTTATGCTCTGCGGTTGATGATCCGTGGTATGCAAATACGAGCTCGTACACTTCTTTTGACAGCTTCGGGATTATTTCCCGTTCCTTCGGATCTTTTAAATTCATGAGCGGAATAATGTGGAAATTCCCATTTCCGACGTGGCCTGCGATTGTGTATTCTATGCGATACGATTTGAGGATATCCGTAAGCTTGGGAAGAAATTCCGGGAGATGTTCCGGAAGGATGATGAAATCATCAATAAAAGGCGCCGTATGCTTTCCCTGAATGTGGTGGCGAAGCATGTTGAAGCTTTCGCGCCGAATCGTCCAGTATTTCTCCTGCTCTTTTTCGTTCGCAGTTATGCGAGTCTTGACTCTCCAATGCTTTACCGCATGTTGGGCAGACTGGGCTCGCGTAAGAATTTCTTCCGGATCATCTCCGGTAAATTGGGCGAGGATAATCAATTTCGGCAGCCCTCCGCGCAGAATCATGGATACTTCAGGCAGAAACTTCAATGCCAGGGAAAATGCGTTTATCTTCATTTTCTTCATAAAATCGGGAAAGAGCTTGATGGCAAGCGACAATGTCCGGTTATCATATGACTCCAAGCTTTCCGGCTGATAGGAAAGGAGGCATTTTGTTATTTCGGCTACATCGACAAGCGATGGAAGAAACAGCACGAGCAGGGAGGCATGTTTTTTCGGATGCACGAGGCGGAAC
>CAZPRL010000064.1:0-4627 GCA_964589385.1 uncultured Candidatus Saccharibacteria bacterium
TATATTTTATCTGCGCTGCACGACTTTGGACTTAAGCAGGAAAAAGTCTTTATGCTATAGCAGACTCGTTTTCTCCCCTTTGGGACAAGGCGAGCCAACCTTTTTTCATTCATAATAATTAATCATCTGCCAAAGCCTAACACTGTAGAAGTGGACGGGGAGATTGTCGACACTCTTCCAAACACGCAATTTAGAATCCAACTCGATACCGGCCAAGAGATTATCGGCCACTTATCCGGAAAAATGCGGGTTCACAGGATCCGTGTTATGCCAGGAGACAGAGTACGAGTAGAAATGTCGGCATACGACCTAACAAAAGGCAGAATTATTCTTCGATTACAATAACTATGAAAGTACGAGCTTCCGTAAAAAAGATGTGTGCAAAGTGCAAAACAACCCGCCGAAAAGGGAAGGTTGTTGTTATTTGCGAAAATCCGAAACATAAGCAGCGCCAACTGTAACCTATGCCTATCCGTATCAGCGGAGTAACTCTCCCAGACAAAAAGCATATCCTCTTTGCGCTTACAGATATCTATGGCATCGGGCGATCTTCTGCCGCAAAAATTTTACATGAATTGAATATCAACCCTGAAGTGCTTGCCCGAGACCTTACGGAAAAGGAAGAGCATTCTCTTCGCGAATATATCGAAAAGAATATCCGCGTAGAAGGAGAATTGCGCCGAGATGTTTCCGGACATATCAAGCACCACCGAGACATCGGAACATACCGCGGACTTCGCCATGCAAAGCACCTGCCGGTACGCGGCCAGCGCACAAAGACGAATTCCCGCACCGTTCGCGGCAACGTCCGAAAAACTGCAGGAAGCGGACGAAAATCCTCTAACGAAAAGACATAACCTATGGCATCACCAGCAAAAGCAACTCGAACAAAGAAGTCAAAAGCCCGCCGAAAGGTTAAGGCAGGCATTATTCATATTACTTCCACATTCAACAACACCCTTATTTCCATCACGGACACAGAGGGAGCAGTTCTTGCATGGAGCAGCGCAGGGCGCGTAGGCTTTTCCGGAGCGCGAAAAGCAACACCCTATGCCGCAACGCAGGCAGTGACGAATGTTATGGAACAGTTAAAGCCATTCCAAATGGAAGAGGCTCAAGTGATCGTAAAAGGAATCGGCAGCGCTCGAGATTCTGCAATCCGCGCCTTGGGCACATCCGGAATCACCATTACGGCTATCCGAGATATTACCCCTATCCCTCATAACGGAGTCCGCCCGCCGCGACGCCGCAGAGTATAACTTTTCCTATGGCTACACCAACTCCAAATCCAAACCCCGCTGCACAAAAGCGACAGCCGCAAGGCCGCCGTCCGCGTCCAAAAAGCCGCTATGGCGCAAGCTTGAGCGAAAAGCAGAATTTGAAAAGTATCTTTGGCATACGTGAAGAACAATTGCGAAAGTATTACCGACAAGCGCAAAAGTCTCGCGGACAAACAGGAGCCATGCTTATCTCGTTCTTGGAGCGCCGCCTCGATAATGCAATTTTCCGATCCGGGTTTGCGCAGACTCGCCCGCAAGCGCGCCAAATGTCAACTCACCGCCTCTTTACCGTAAATGGAAAGCCGGTAGACGTTCCGTCATATTCCTTAAAGGTAGGGGATGTAGTCGCGGTGAAAGAAAACAAGAAAAGCAAGGCGTATTTCTCCTCTTTTGAAAAACGAATGCAGAACGCAAACACTCCTTCGTGGATTCTCCTTGATCCCGCATCGTTCAGCTTTACCGTAAAAGCAATGCCGGAACTAGAGGAAGCGAACCTCGGTATCGATATACGAGCAGTGGTCGAGTTTTTTGCCCGCTAATATATACAACTTTTTATTTAACCCTTATCACACTATGTTGCAAGAAATTTATCTTCCAGAACACGTAGAAGTAAAAGCCGAGGAACCAAACACCGGGCACTTCACGATTAAGCCATACCACCCGGGGTACGGGCCAACAGTAGGCAATGCACTTCGCCGAGTACTTCTTTCATCTCTTCCGGGCGCAGCAATCACCCAAATGAAGATTGAAAAAGTAGATCATGAATTCTCAGCGCTCCCGGGCGTAAAAGAAGATATGGTTTCTATCATGCTGAACATCAAAGGAATCCGCGTATCTTCCACGAGCGTTGACCCTATTGAAATCCGATTGGAAAAGAAGGGCAAAGGAGTTGTTACTGCAGGCGACTTCGAAACTCCTCCGGAAGTAACTGTTATCAATAAGGATCACGTTGTTGCTACTATTACCGATGATGATGCTTCTCTGGAAATGACTTGCACCGTAGAACAAGGCCGCGGATATGTGCCATCTGAAATTCAAGATCCGAAAGCACGAACAATCGGAACAATCGCACTCGATGCAGCATTTACTCCCGTTGAGCGCGTAAGCTTTGCGGTAGAAAACGTCCGTGTAGGACAGGCAACTGATTACCACAAGCTCAACATGACGATCACAACCGATGGCAGCATTACGCCGACGGAAGCGCTCCAACAGGCTGCATCTATTCTTCGCGACCACTTCACACAGCTCACCGGGGAATACACCGATTCTCTTACAAGCTCTCGTCCGCAAGAAGCGGCTCCGGAAGAGTTTATAGAAGAAGCAAAAGCGCCGGAAAATACTCTCAACCTTCTGCAGCTGCCCTCGAGAGTGCACAATGCGCTGGAACGAGTGGGAATCACAACTGTAGACCAGGTCATGGAGCTCTCTGATGAACAGATCAGCGATATCCCCGGACTTGGAGCAAAGGCAGTACAAGATGTTGCGCAAGCTCGCGATGACCTCAAAAAGCGCATACAAAAAGAATCTAAAGATGAATCTAACGAATAATTCATGAGAAATAAAAAGAACAACCGAATCCTTGGGCGCACCGCTAATCAGCGGCTCCATTTGATGCGGAACTTAACCAGTTCACTACTCGCGCATGGGTCCATTATGACGACAGAAGCGAAGGCAAAAGAGCTTCGCCGCCATTTTGAGCCCCTTGTTACTAAAGCAAAAGGAGAGCTTTCGCTGACGAAGCGCCGCAATATCATCTCTGCGCTATCGGACAAAGCGGAGCTTTCGCTCCTGCTCGACCTTGCAAAAGCAAATGAGAAACGGCCCGGAGGATACCTTCGCATCACGAAGCTTCCGATCACTCGAACCGATGCCGCATCTATGGCTCGAGTTGACATTGTTGAGCAACCAAAATAATACTAGAGAACTATGGAACAACATCTTACATGGCACGTTATCGACGCAAAGAGCGCAACGCTCGGCCGCATTGCAACGCAGGCTGCTTCCTTTCTACTTGGAAAACATTTGACCAGCTCAAAAAAGCACATTGCATCTCCGGTACGCGTTATTGTCATCAATAGCGACAACCTCAAAGTAACCGGAAAGAAAATGAAACAGAAGATGTATCGCCGATATTCAGGATACGTAGGCGGACTCAAAGAGCGCACATTGGAAACACAGATGGGGAAAGATTCTCGATTCGTTATCCGAGAAGCAATCTCCGGAATGCTTCCGAAGAATAATCTTCGCGCAGTACGATTGAGAAATCTGTATGTATACGAAGGAGTAGAGCATCCTCATATGGCTCAAACGAAAGGAAAAACAGTATGAAAAAACACGACCTCAAGCACGGTTTAGGACGAAGAAAAACTGCGGTAGCCCGCGTATTACTCACTGAAGATACGGCAGAGCGCATGGTAAACGGACTTGCTCTTGCCGAGTACTTTCCGGCGCAATCCATGCAAACGATTGCAACGAAGCCTCTGGAGGTTACATCCCAGGCATCGGAATACGGACTGAAGGTAAAAGTTGCCGGAGGAGGAAAGCAATCCCAAGCAGAAGCCGTTTCGCTTGGAATCGCACGAGCTCTTCTGGGAATCGATGAAGGATTTAGAAAGCAGCTCAAAACTGCCGGCTTGCTTCGCCGAGACTCCCGCACGAAAGAGAGAAAAAAGCCGGGACTCAAAGGCGCACGCCGAGCACCGCAATTCTCCAAACGATAGCATGTCACCCCGCCCCTTGGCGGGGTTTTCAGGAGCGTTTTTTGATGCTACAATTTTGACATGGAACTAGCCTTCAATTCAGGACAGTCGCTACTCTCTCTCTCTCTCTCTCTCTCTCTCTCTCTCGAAACGCTAAGGCAATTGTTGCCTTCAGCGTAGTTTTTCTCGTTTCTTTTTTTGGTTTTTCATCAAACGCTCAGGCGGCCTACAGTGATGTTATTGCAGCTGAAGATACTGCTCTGTACTACTGGCCCATGGATGAAACTGCCGGGGCAACAAGCCTTGCCGCAGCTGTTGGCGGGACAGCAATAAACCTTACAGGAGCAACTGCTGGGGCAGACGGACAAGTAGATGGTACGGCGGTTTCATTTGATGGGAATGATTCCGGAGCAACTGCGGCAAGTCTTGATCTGACTGCGCACAATAAGCTGGTTGTTGAAGCGTTGCTATATATTCCATCTTACGGGACTACGTCAACTAAAATTGTTTGGGAGTTTGGCGCTAGCATTGTATCGTCGCTTACTTCCTTTTCTTACTTTGTTGACGGAGGAACTGCTGGGGGTACCACAGAAGCAAATATTGCTGTCCATGGGAATACGACCAATAAACCGTCTTCTCCTCGTAGTC
>CAZPRL010000065.1:0-4599 GCA_964589385.1 uncultured Candidatus Saccharibacteria bacterium
ATCCACTGAGCTACGAGATCATGTATGCCTTAGCATGAACAAAATTATGCGTTTTGTCTAGCTCATTGTGGTATACTTCATCCCATGAAGCCACGTGTTGTCGTATTCATGGGCGGAGAGACGGCGCATGCCAATGCGTCGCGGCAATCCGGCGCATGGCTATGCAACTATATCCCCCGTTCGCAGTACGATGTAGTTCCGGTTGAAGTTATGCCTGACGGCCAATGGAAAGTTCCGCTCGGCAATCTGCCCAAAAGCGGAAATGTTGCGCGCGCAATAGACATGATATTTCAGGCAACGCTTCCGAAGGAAGCAAAGCACGCACTTGCGCGCATCATGGAAAAACCCGTCCATTATTTTACTACTCTCCTGCGCGGAAAAGGCGGAGACGACGGTGCGCTGCACGGACTGGGAAGCATGCTGGACGTTCGGGTTACAGGATCAAACCGCACAGCCATGCAAACCGCATTCCATAAAGGCCAGATGCTTCATGCGCTCTCCCATGTTGCGCCCACTCCGCACAGCGAGGTTATTTTGCATGACGACAACCTGGAAAATATCGAAGAAGATATCTGGAGTTCATTTATTCCTCCCTTTTTCATCAAACCCATTCACGGCGCGGGAAGCCACGGCGTCATTCGCGTGCAGGCATTCAAAGACCTTCGCAACGCCATCATGGATGCGAAAGAGAAAAAAATCGACCTCCTTGCGCAAGAACTTGCGCCGGGCCTCGAGCTTGCCGTGACTGTCTACACAGATGCAAACGGAACACTCCATGCGCTTCCTCCTACGATCGTCACGCCAAAAGCTGCATCGTATTACGACTACCATACAAAACAAAACGACAACGGAGCGCATTTTCATCCGGTACACGAAACGGATTCCGCGCTTGTCCAGCAAGCGGAATATATCGCGGAGGATGTATACCGCACTCTTCGCATGAATGGCATTGCCACTATCGACATGATGGCGCACGACGGCGCAGTCGATGTGCTGGACGTAAACACAGTCCCCTCATTCCACAGCGCTTCTCCAATTCATCATCAGCTCAAACACGCGGGAATCCATCCGGAACAGTTTCTAGCAGGGTTGTTCGAGTAAAACCTACGAGTGAACTTTAATTGATTTGCGCGGAAAATCTCCGGGCGTATTTGACTTCTTGCCTTCGAGAATCACCTGCGCTTTTTTTACGATATCCTGATCGGTATCATATTCGAGCATTTCAATTGCAACTGCAATGGGGAACCATCCGGCGTCAATAAATCCTTCTTCTTCTTGGGGCTTCAGTTCTGCTTGCTGCGTTACCATAAGGAAATAGTGCACTGTCTTTTTCACAAGCGCCGCTTCCGCCTGAAACATAAACTGCGTTGAGCCCAGGCGCTCTTTCACCTCCAGCATTGCAATCCCCGCTTCTTCTTGGACTTCGCGCTTTGCCGCTTCATCAATCTTTTCATTGCGATGCAGTTCGACATGCCCTTTCGGAAGCACCCACACCTCTCCCCTGCGATGGCGAGTCTTGAGCAGCGCCGCAACCCATTGCCCGCGCTCACGGCGCACTGCAACACCGCCGGCAGATAATTCTCTGCGGACTTTTTTGCGCTGGGATTTCTTCGGCCGAACATGATGCTTTTTCTGCTTCGGTATGTCCGTTGCCGTTTGGCGCCTGCCTGTCCGGTAGACAGGTTTTCGCACCGGAGGAGGGAGCGGAGGTACGGCAGGATTACTTGTTGTGTTCATAGTTATGCGTGCGGGAAAAGGTCTGGTGACTTATAGTTGCTATAAAACGTATCCTCGATGAGCGTTTGCCCATCTTTGATAACGGTCTGCTTTAATACTGATTTTACTGACCCATCCGGTTTTCTATCGTACGGATGCGGCCCGTCAACTTCCACGGTTCGATTATCGCCCGTTCCCCAGAATTCAAACGAAAGCTTCGTGCCTTCTATCTTTGTCTGGATCAGGATGTAGCCGGGAGTGTTGTTCAGGAAACGAAAATCAGTATACGGCGGATAGATCGTGGCGTCAAATCCGGGCGTGCCATAATACCGCACTGCATAGGAATGATTTCTTCGATTTGTTATCTCCATTCCGGATAATACCGCTGCCCGAAAGGCCGTGGTCGACACTTGGCACAGCCCTCCTCCATACTCCGCAGTCGTCACGTTGCTCTTAATAACCAGCTCCGGAAGGAAGCCTGCTTCTTTCGTTACCGGACCCAAGAACTTATTGAACGAGAACTCTTCATTCGGAGCTATGAGGATGCCATCGTATCTCGCTGCGCCTACGCCGATATTTGCTTTCCGATTTTTCGGCGATCCTACAAAATCCGTTTCTCCGCGCGCAAGCAGCGTATGAATGCCGAGCTTCTGGCTGTCTCCCGTATCCGCAATAAGAGGACGAACGATTTGCATTGCCATCTGTGCTCCTTGATTGCGTTGCGCAAGCGCCTCATGTATCGCATCTGCCGTTCCTTGCCCGTCAAGCGCGCTGCCGTCTTTCGGAAGCGCGAATTGCACGACCTTGCCATCTTCCATCGTAAACCTGGCATTTACCGGATCCACATTTACCTCCGGCACAACATGTGCCAAAAGATATGCCTGCAGCTTTTCTCCATTCAGGCGCACAATGGGTTTCTTCTCGCTGGCAAATTCTATCATGCCCGCAACCGTACTCCCGGGAATGTCGATTGTTTTCTCCGGGGAAACGAGGTGAAATCCGCCTTGGAGAAGATTCTGCGCAAATATCCTTGTCGGTTCGACATCTTGCAAAGACAAGAGCGCGACTTCCTTTACGGCAAGCGCAGATACGTTCGGCGCGGGCGCATGTGACAGCGCGCGGGCAATGTCGCGATTCAAAGAAACCATATCGATTCCTTCTCCGTTTTTTGCGGGCAGCACTTGAATAACTCCCCCCTCAAGCGCAAGCGTCGGATTTTGCGGAATAACCATATGGCTCGCAAAATCTTTCTGCAGCACTTCCACAGCAACCTCATCATGGAATATCACGGATGGCGCAACTTGTATCTTTTGAGCGCTCAAGCGCCTCCCCGCAAACTTTTGTATCGATTCTGCGGTCTTTCTTTTATTCAGCTCCATGCCAAATTCTTGCAGCGTGCGGGTGCTCTCTCCTCCGCGAAACTCCACCGTAATCGTTGTTTGCAAAAATTCCTGCTCATATGCGTCCATCGCCTGCAGCACATCCTCGCTCAAGAGTCCCCCCACGGGGAAAAGCCCTACGTTTACATGGGCAGGCATCCTGTCTGCAAATGCCTGGGAAATCCCGGCAAATCCAAGTAATAGTATAAATACCGCGGATAGCACGCCCTCTCCGATGACTCTCATTGCATGGGGGCCGTGCAGGGTACTATTTTTCTTCAGTTTCTTTTTGTGCATCTGCCGCTTTAATGACAACCGAAGCCTTCTCCCCCACTTTCAGGCTCTTTTCGGACCCTTCTATAGGCAACTCCATGATAAACGTACTTCCCTGATTGAGTCCAGCGCTTTCTGCGCGCACAACGCCATGATGCTCTATCACAATCTGTTTCGCCACATAGAGCCCCAATCCCGTTCCTTCCGTATGGAACCTGGCAGCTCCTCCCACGCGGACAAACTTATGGAACAGCTGATCAATGTCGTTTGTAGCGAGCCCCTTGCCGGTATCCGATACGGAAAACTTTATGTGATCGCCGCTTTGCTCAATATATACATCCACCTTTCCGTCAGGAGTGTATTTGATGGAATTGTCGATAAAATTAAGCATTACCTGTCGAATACGCTGCTTATCCACTACCACATGCGCCATCGAATCTTTGGGCGGATGAAATTCCAGCTTGAGATTCTTCGCCATGGCATTCGGAAGCAAATCGGCTACCAGCTCTTGCGCCATTTCCACCAAATCAAGCGACTCCAAATTAAGCTCAAGCCGACCGCTTTCAATACGGGAGATATCAAGCAGATTTTTAATCAGCTCAATCAAGCGGATTGCGCTTTTATCCAAAATACTCAAAATCGGCTTCTGCTCTTCCGGAATAGTTCCGTAATCCCCTTCCGTAAGCATCGAGATATACCCGCGAAGCGCCGTAAGCGGCGTATAGAGCTGATGGCTGGCAATGCTCAAGAACTCGCTCTTCGCCTTGTCGAGATCGATAAGTTTCGAGTTTACTTCCGCAAGCTGCGCAGACGTGCGCTGCAAATCCTCATACAGCCTTGCCTTAAAGAGCGCCAAGGAGATCAAACCTACGATTCCGTTGAGAGATTCATGCTCGTACTGCGATGCGTCTTGGAACGACCTGCTCGTACTGAACGTCAAAATGCCGAGCGTATGTTCGCCAAACCGCAACGGCAAGATGAGAGAGTGATTTGGAAGCGTAATATTCTCCTGCTTTTGAACCTTCTCCATCGCTTCCACAAGAGACTTCTGATGGATGCGGGATAGGTCATCGGAATATATCTGCTTGCCTATAGCAATAACCTGCGCGATGTCCGGCGTTTCTTCCAGCGCAATTGCCGACAGCTCGTGGCAGATTCCGATCAGCGCCTTGGCAAGCACTTCGTTGTTCGACCCGATTGCAACGCAATGGCTCATCCTCTTCTCTTCATC
>CAZPRL010000066.1:0-4572 GCA_964589385.1 uncultured Candidatus Saccharibacteria bacterium
GAACTTTCTGCTGATCGTGGATATTTCTTTCCGGAGGAGCTTGTCCCAGGGGAGCGTCCAATTAATATATTTTTGGTTTTTCCATTCTTGCTCTGTGAGATTAATCTTTGTAGACCCTTCTTTTAAGAATCCGTACGTGGGGCCGGTTGGGCCCAGTAGCGTCCGATGTTTTTTCTTATCATCGCTGATATATTCGTTTAAGAAAAAAGCAGGAGCTGCGCGATGGAGCGGCTGATCGCAAAAGAGGGAAATAGTCGGAAGTCCTGTTGCCGCAGCGAAATGAAGCGGGCCTGATAGCAAGCCGATTGCGACGTCGCAGAGAGAGAGCGTTGCGATGTTTTCTCGCAATGTCAGCTGCCGGCCGAGATATTCTCGAACGTGCTTGGCACCGAACCAAAGCGGGGGAGCGCCGTACGTCTGTTCAATCGCTTTTTCAAGCATCGGAATTTTACCGGGATCCCATCCTCTTGTCGTCGTTCCTTCAATGCCTTCAAGCAGTACAATACGCGGATGGGGAAATTTTTCCATAGCATATCTTGCAACCTGCATATCTTGCGGCGTGAAATAAAGCTTATAGTTTGCAAAGGTCTCTCTCGGCATTTCGGCTACGCGGTAAAGATGCTCTATGGGATTTTCATCTTGCCGGATACCTATGTCGAGTTCGAATACGCCGTCATAGCCTCCCGAACCCCTTTCTTCTTCATAATATGCGCGGCTCCAAGTGGGGAATGATACGCCTTCTTCGATGCATGTTGATTTGCTCAAGTCCGTTTTTGTCTCATGAAAATGAACGAGTTGGTCGACATGCGGATTTGTCATCATAAGGGATATGCAAAAGCCTCCCTGATTTCTTTCCCCCCACTTCTCCTTTTGTTTAAAGCCCCAAGCGGTTACGAACGTAATATGACAGCCGGGATGGTTCTTTTTTAGGGTTTCCAGAATCGGGGGAACAAAAAAGACGAGGTCTCCCATATTTCCTACATGCTTGATGAGAAATCGCTTCATTGTGATTCTTTTTCTTTTCGAATATGCGAAACAAGTTCTTCTACGCGGCTTTTTGAGTTGCGGTAATTGTATTGCTCGAGCTTGCCTTTTGCCGTGCGCATGACCTCTTTATAATAGGCTTCGTCTTGCAATAGTCTTTTTCCTTGTGCGACAAGTTCTCCTATCGTCGTTTCTCGCTCCCCAGGAAGAGAGGGGAACAGATCGTCTTGTCCGTCAGAATTCGCGCCGATAGAGGGCGTGCCCACTGCTGCGCAGTCCGCTTGAACTCGCCCTCTTGTCTGCGTATAGTCCGTGTTAATAACAAGGGTAGCCTTTGCAAGCGTGCCCAAGTGGCCTTGCCATGGCTCAAATGGAATAATATCAAATTTCGAGCCTTCCAAATTTTTCGTATCAAGATCCATTCCTGGAATTTGTGCCATGTGGATGCGGTATCTAGGTAGCAGCTCCTGCAACTTTTTTGCGACAATCTGTCCTTTGGCAATATTGTCTCTTCCCGTTACTCCCGCAACAAAAATGATATTATGCTTTTTTTCTCGAGACAAGAACTTTAGCGATGCAAAGTCTACGGGATATGGCTGGGGCATATAGACAACCTTTGTGCCTGTCATTTTTTTCCATACGGGAAGAGTTCTCTTTACAATAGTAAGAAATACATCGCAGGCATTCATAAAGTCTTTTAGTTCTTTGATGCTTTCGGGGCGGGCATTCCAGTGGTCTTTCAAGATGCCATATGGCTGGGTAGGCACGCCGAGCAGTACGCATTTGGGGTGAATCTTTTTTATGCGTTTTATAAAGCGCACCATTTCGTGCCCGTCGCTTATCTGATACACGACAAGCAGAGCATCGAATTGCTTGAGATATGAAATATCATAATTTGCGGGCCAATTTCCGGAAAGCCGTTTTTCTATCTTCCGATATATCCTCGTTATCGGATGTATCTGGCTTCCGACGATAAAGCGGGTGAGGGGAATATGCTCTCCTTTTAAAGCAGACACGTAGCATCCGAAGCTCGTAGGATCTATTTCGTGCACGGGATCACAGAGATAATTCGGACGATTATCGGAATGCTTCCAGATTGCTCCCGTCTTGCTTGAATATTCGACGACGGCAAATTTCATAATGAGGCTGATGTTAGTTTCTTTCTTTTCGCATGCAGAATATTCCATAGCTGCGCCATTTCTTCAATACGCCAAATTTTGGCAAGGAAAAGGTAGACGCTTGCCGCTGCCGTCAGCGCAATTACAACTTGAAAGACAGGCGCCAAGCCAATGCTTGCAACTGCATAAATAATCATAGAAGAAACTACAGAGAGCGTAATTGTCTTTATGTAGGTGGCATGGAGAAATATCGTATGGAGATTCGCGACAAATCGGGTGAGATAGAGATAGTAGAGCAGTGCGGATGAAAGCGGAACAAGCGAAGATGCAAGCGCGAGTCCGGCAAAATTCATATGGGGAACCAGAAGTACGAATAGTCCGATTGCAACCGCCTGCGAGCAAATCGTGATCGCAACGGCAGCGCGCGTTTCCTGCAATGCCAGTACTGCATGGCCGAAAATAGAGCTTATGCCTGTTGTGGTAAGCCCAAGTACAAGATACAGCAATGCAATCGCCGTATATGCCGCATCTTGCTCGGAAAAGCTGCCTCTCTGATATACAATGGCAACGATTTGATGGCGCAAGATTGCAACAGCCAAGATAAGCGGCAGCGTTACGAATACGATGAGGCGCATGGAACTGGCAATAGTTGATCGTATGCCTGAATAATCGCCGATGCTTGCCTTTTCAGATAGCAGAGGATAGATAACAAGTGTTACGGAGTTTAAAAAAATAATCGTGATCAGCTGGGTGATTTTTTCCGCATATTTCAGAGCAGAAAGGCTGCCCTCTTCCAAAGTCGACACAAGTACTCGGTATACGATGCCGGCGCCTTGGGTTACCAGAGCTGACATAATAAACGGATATACCAGGTGGATGACTTTTTTAATGGCCGGATCTTTCAGATTGATAAAAAATCGGTAATGCATTCCTTGCCTGACAAGTCCCCATGCCAAAATTCCAATCTGCACGATAGAGCCCGCTACAACTCCCACTGCAAGCGAGTAGATGCCAAGCTGCCGTACGAGAAAGATAATGCTGATAATCGAGATGCTAGGAGCAATTATGCGAAGCAGGGATGGCAGTGCAAACTGCTTGAATGAGTGAAGCATGGATGTGGCAAACTCTACCAAGAAGAGGAAGAAAAAGGACGGCAACAACACTCGAAGCAGCGATACGGTAAGCGTATAGGTATCTCCGGAAAATCCGGGAGCGATAATATGAACAAAGCTTCCGGCAAATGCCCAAATAATCGCGATGAATATCATATAGATACACGCCATGGTGTTGACGATATTGAGGCCCAGATCCCAAGCATCGGATGAGCTGCCTTTTGCAAGGCGATGGACAAAGAGCGGAATAAATACCGCAGTAATCGACCCTCCCATGAGCAGCTTTCCAAGAAGCTCTGATGTCGACTGCGCCATAAAGAACGCGTCTGTTGTAGAGCTGGCGCCGAAATAATATGCAACAAGCAATTGGAGGATAAATCCAAAAATTGCTCCTGCGAATGCCGTTACGCCAATAATGCCTGCGTTTGATGCAGTATTGTGAAATTCTTTATTGCTCATACTCCCGATCCGTAGGTAAATGTCCGTGCGGCTACATGCATCAAATCGAGCATAGTCATAGTAGAGAAGATGATGAGGAGAATCAGTGCGATAGTATCTTTGTTTCCCAAAAAGCGCTGCAAGTGCGAGATTCCCAGCGCCGCAAAATACGCAAGCGCGAAAGAAACGGCAATTGCCGCGTGCCCTGTCGCAAGCGCGGAAGGGACGAACGCTATAAGTGCGCCGATTATTCCAATCATTGCGATACCCGTTGCAAATTCATAGCGCTTCGCATTTTTTGTAAGCATCATGGCAACATATATTCCAATTCCCAGCAGCGCCATAGATCCTCCCAAGAAACCGACATATGCCCCTGCGCCATGCGATACGGCAATCTGGTTCGGGTCAAGCAGGGTATCTTTGATGCTTAATATGTCCCCGATAGCGCCCTTAGTCATGATGTGGAGGGGAAGCCAAGTGGAACAAGCAAAAATAACTGCCCCAAGTGTTGCGCCGAGAAGTGAATTTCCTGCGATGCGAAACACTGACCAAGAAAAAATAAGAAGGACAAATACTCCTGCTGCAAAACTTCCATACGGCATGCTTGCATCATACGCGGGGATTGCATACAAGAGCGCGATGCCGGCGAGGAGGAGCATGATAAAGACATGCTTGTATGCTTCGATCGTTTTGCGGAATATGAGAAAAAGTCCGAACATGATAAAAATGCCGCCAAGCTGTTTCATGAGCGGAGGCCGAATGCGCTCGAATGCGTTATAGGCGACGGGGCTTATCTGTTTTGCTCCGTCTATAAAAAACTCCGTATCGTTTTCGGCAAACGATCCATCAATGTCCCTCGTGCGCAAGGCGAGGGTGCGGTGGATTGGTTCCGGTACGGTGAATTGCATCCGCAGCCTTTC
>CAZPRL010000067.1:0-4523 GCA_964589385.1 uncultured Candidatus Saccharibacteria bacterium
TCCAGCCTCACGGTCGGCATATTGCCAAAGCATGTATGGGAAAGCGTCCCGCCAAAATCGTTTGCGCTTGCCGAGCAGGAGCTCAAGCCGATTGGGTCCGGTCCGTTTAAATTCGAAGAAATCGTAACAAAAAAGAAAACAGGAGAAGTAACATCCATCAAACTGGCGCGAAACGATTCGTACTACGGCAAGCATCCGCATCTTACCAATGTCACGTTTACCTTTTTAAATACTCATGAGGAAGCGCTCGCCGCGCTTACCTCCGGCAAAGCGGACGGAGTCGGATACCTGCCATCATCAATATTCCCATCCGTTGAGCATCGCGGCGGAGTCGACATACGAACATTGCTTCTTCCTCAATACTTCGGGCTATTTTTTAATCAAGCAAAAAACCCGGCCCTGGGAGATGCGGGAATAAGATCCGCGCTCGATCTCGCAATTGATCGAGAGCTTATTGTGAAAGAAGCGCTATCCGGCCAAGGAGAGCCTCTTGGCATCCCAATCCCATCGGGACTTTTCTCCTTTTCCGATATCAGGAGCTACTCCTATGATCCCGAAAAGGCAAAGCAGAATCTCGACGATGGCGGCTGGAAAGCTCCAGAAGGCGGCACGATTCGAGAGAAAGACGGAAAGCAGCTGGAAATCACCATTACTACGACCGACTGGCCGGAATATATAAAGACAGCAGAGCTGGTCCAAAAGCAATGGGAACAAATCGGCATTAAGACAAACATCCAAAGCCTTGGAACAGGCATCATCCAGCAGACGGCAGTTGCGCCTCGCGAATACGAAGTGCTCTTGTACGGAGAGAACCTTCCCGGCGATCCCGACCCATACCCATTCTGGCATTCTTCACAGGTAGAAAGCCCCGGATTAAACCTCTCTCTTCTAAAAGACAAAGATATCGACAAGCTCCTTGAAGATGCGCGAACGGCAACCGATACCGGAAAGCGGAAAGAATTGCTTCATCAGTTTATCGAGCGGTTTCTCGACCTTCATCCTGCAATCGTCCTGTATCGCCCATACTACCTCTTTGCGCAAGACTCTGATATCCGAGGAGTTGAAATGAAACAGGGCGGCCTGCCGTCAGACCGATTCAATGATATCGAAAACTGGCACGTGCGGGTAAAGCGAGTCTGGAATACATAAAAATAATAAAACAATTTAATCCTTCATATTATTGTATGCATGAAGAAATGCGAGAAGTGATCGAAAAGCAAGGCGAGCAGATTCGCCACTCATTAGAAGTAAACAAAGATGTGCGCATCGAAGGAGACTTCGACTCCATTGTACTTGCCGGCATGGGAGGAAGCGGCCACCCGGGCGACCTGCTCAACGCCCTGCATCTCGCGAATATTCCGCTAATCGTTCACCGCAGTTACAGCCTCCCCCGACTGTTTGGGAAATCTCCACTTACCGTCATCAGCTCCTACTCCGGAAATACGGAAGAGGCGCTTTCTGCTTATACAGATGCTAAAAAAGCAGGAGGAGCGATTCTCGCAAATACTTCCGGCGGACAGTTACTAGAATGGGCGAAACGCGACTCTGTCCCCGTCACGCTCATCGACTACATCGGCATGCAGCCGCGCCACACCCTCTTCGCCAGCTTCACCGGACTTGCCGCAGCGCTTGCACATAGCAATCTCGCGAAAGATATTTCGAGCGATCTCAAAAACACCGCAACCATGATAGAATCCGAAGTTGCCGGCATGGAAGCATCCGCGAAATCTCTCGCCGATATCCTGAAAGGCAAAACACCGGTATTTTACGCATCGGACATACTCGGCTTTGCTGCGAAGAACATGAAAATCCAGACGAACGAAAATGCAAAGACGCCGGCATTCTGGAATGAACTTCCGGAAATGAACCACAATGAAATGGTCGGCATGACAAATCCGCAAGGAACATTCCACGCTGTATTTCTGCGATCAGAAACAGACCATCCGCAGGTGAAAGTCCGCTTCGATGTTACGAAAAATATGTACGAAAAATGGGGTGTCGGCGTTACGGAAGTTGGAATCAAAGGCTCATCGGTACTGGATCAAATCTCTTACGCCGTTGTATTCGGCCTGTGGCTCACCTACCATATCGCGCTCAACTACAATACCGACCCGATTCCGGTAAAGGGCGTAGAAGATTTTAAAGCAAAGTTGAAAGAAATCGCTGGGTAAGTAGACTGGCAAGCAGGGGGATGTGGTGAAACGGTATACACGTAGCGTTCAGGACGCTATGGGCTCACGCCCGTGGAGGTTCAACTCCTCTCATCCCCACAAATAAAAACAGGTCATGGTTGGAATATCCAAACACATGACCTGTATCGATATATTGCGACTACACGCCTTCTAGACGCATTGCAAACCCGAAGGGTTTGTTTTTCGCTTATATCGCATCTACTTCCGTCATTTGCAGAGCTGGAATTTCTCCTGCGTCTTCCGCTTCCGGCTCTGACCCTTTCCGAACGCCGAGAAACTTTGCAGTTGCAATTGCAAGCGCGCCTCCTCCGAAGGAGAACAGAGCGCCCATTTTCGCCGCATCCAGCACGGCGCCGCCTTGCGGAAACGCAACGACAGACACGAACAGCGATACGGTAAACCCAATACCGGCCACCATTCCGACAACGAGCAAATCTCGCTTCGTCATCCCTTTCGGCATTTCAAGGCCGAATACAGATGTTGCCAAAACAGTACAAGAGAAGATTCCCAGCGGCTTACCTACGAGAAGCGCAAAGAGCACAAAGAACGTAGGCTCCGATACGTTGGAAAATACGACCCCTGCGTTTACGAGTGCAAACAGGCCGAGTATCACTTCCACAATCGGTTTGAAGAAATGCTCGAGCCGGTTCAGCGCATCAGGCAAAGCATCTTCCGCCTCCGCAAACACGCCCAAGTCTTTCCG
This sequence comes from uncultured Candidatus Saccharibacteria bacterium, assembly GCA_964589385.1. Taxonomy (GTDB): domain Bacteria; phylum Patescibacteriota; class Andersenbacteria; order UBA10190; family UBA10190; genus HO2-45-11b. The sequence continues at coordinate 2,896 of CAZPRL010000067.1, forward strand.
CTCGTGCGGAATAAAGAGCACAAGCGGCACGAGCCCGAGCGCCGGATGCAAACCGCCTGCATGAAATGCCATCCAGCTGCATACGCCAGGACCTGCCACATACGGCCAGAATGATTGCGTACCAAAGGTGCGCAACGCAATCGCTGAGGAAATCGCCCCCACTGCCAGCAACAAACACAGCAGCATATTGCCACCGGATTGGGAGTAGAAGGTTGCGAGAATCGCAAGCCCTCCCGCATCATCGGCAATTGCAATAAGCAGGAGAAACGGAATAGCAACATGATTTGCGCCAAAGATAATTTTGGCAATCATGTAGCTGAACGCGATATCTGTTGCGCACGGAATAGCCCATCCTCTCATAACATCCTGCCTGCCATATACAGCGCAGCATGCGGCAAACAAACCTGCCGGCACCGCCATACCGCCAACGGTGGCAAATAGTGGCGTCGCAGCTTTCCGCAACGAGGAAAGCGACCCTCCCGGCAAAAACGATTCGAACACTTCCTTGGCAGCCAATAGAAAGAACAGACTCATCCCCACATCCGTAATCCAGAAGTGAACAGTGCGACCAAAGACCTCGGCATGCACGAAATGCTCATATGACTCATGGTCATAATTCGCCCAGATGAGCGCAAAGACCGCGCCCAAAATCAGAAAAAGCGAGTTTTCCAGCAAGAACACAATTCCGCGCCGTACCATAGCTACCTCCCAACATACATGTGTAAATTGTCGAAGAACAAACAACTCATTCGCCCTACTTACAGTTCGAGCGAAGAGAAAATAGTATACCGAGAATAGCCAAATAATCAAGATTCGATTTTTGGGAATAAAACGGGTATGATCAATCCCCATATGCCGCACATCCACAAATATATCGATTTTGTATCAGTTGCGTACATTGTCCATAAAAACAAAGTGCTCTTAGTAGACCATATCAAATACAACATGTGGCTGCCCGTGGGCGGACACGTGGAGCTTACCGAAGATCCGGAACAAGCACTCTACCGAGAAGTGGAAGAAGAGTGCGGACTGGAAATAGAAGTGCTTGGAACAAAGCTTCCGGAAATCGCGGGAGATACTACCAAGCCCCTCATAGCTCCGCAATACATGGATATCCACGATATTACGGAAAAGCATAAGCATGTGGTATTTGTCTATTTCGCAGAAAGCAAAACGGATGCCTGCACGCTTGCCCCGCGAGAACATCGGTCTTTCAAGTGGTTTACAGCAGAAGAACTGCAAGATCCAGCACTCCTCATGAAGCCTTCTATTCGAAGATACGCCAAGGAGGCGCTCAAAAGGATTTGACTTGCATGGCAGCATCTGCTATCATTATAGGTAATACTTCTTCAGTAACTCCCAAAAACTATCTTCGTTGAGCCGTTTTTGTTAGATTTTGAATTTATTTTTTATCTGATTAACGAAAAACCAATATGGTACAGATTCCGACGCCGCCACCAGTGCGGCCAAAACCACCCATCCCCACACGCGCGGATGGAGCGAAAGCTATGCCCCCGAAAAAAGAGGCAAGCATAAGCAAACCAGTTCATAAACAGCGCCCCGCCTTCGCTAAAGCTCCGGCGGGCAAGCCCGCCAAAAGACGTCCCGCAGGAGCAGGTAGGGGCAAG